>JANPBE010000198.1:0-13227 GCA_031430295.1 Phyllobacterium sp. | reverse complement strand
AGAGATGCGCGTTCTGCTGATTGAAGATGACAGTGCAACGGCTCAAAGCATCGAGTTGATGCTGAAATCCGAGAGTTTTAATGTTTACACCACCGATCTTGGGGAAGAGGGTGTGGACTTGGGTAAATTGTACGACTACGACATTATTCTGCTTGATTTGAACCTGCCGGACATGTCCGGTTATGAAGTGCTGCGCACGCTGCGCCTTTCAAAGGTTAAGACGCCCATTCTCATTCTCTCCGGTATGGCGGGCATTGAAGATAAGGTACGCGGCCTCGGTTTTGGCGCGGATGATTACATGACCAAGCCTTTCCATAAGGATGAGTTGGTTGCCCGTATTCATGCCATCGTTCGCCGTTCCAAGGGCCATGCCCAATCGGTTATCAATACTGGTAATCTGGTGGTTAACTTGGATGCCAAGACTGTTGAAGTTGGCGGTCAGCGCGTTCATCTTACCGGCAAAGAATATCAGATGCTGGAACTCTTGTCGCTTCGCAAGGGCACCACGCTCACCAAGGAAATGTTCCTCAACCACCTTTACGGCGGTATGGATGAGCCTGAATTGAAAATCATCGACGTGTTTATTTGTAAGCTCCGCAAGAAGTTGGATTCTGCATCCGGCGGCGAAGATTACATCGAAACCGTCTGGGGCCGTGGCTATGTGTTGCGGGAGCCGGAACACACAGAATACCGCGAGAGCGCGTAAAAATCCGCCCTGTCGGCCAACTGGTGCAATTTTCCTGCGCTTCCGGTGCTCACGTACTTTAGTACGCTGCGCTCCGGTTCTCGGAAAATCACCCCACTTGACTCGACATGACGAATTTTTGAGACAGTGAGTTTGAGGAACCCGGTCGTGAGATCGGGTTTTTTGTTCTTTGAATTTGCACTCTTTGTTTTACCTCACAAAAAAGCCCGCCAAAAAACTAGCGGGCCTATGATGACGGGTCATATAATTTTACTGGAGGAAGCCTTAGGCCGCCACTGTTTCCACGACTTGGTTTTGGAAGCTGGTGAGCAGGGTTTCGCGGGTGAATGGCTTGAGCACATAGCCGGAAGCGCCTGCGCGCTTGGCTTTCATGATGCGTACGATGTCAAATTGGCTGGTGCACAACAGGATCGTCGGCATTTTGGTTGGCGAGCGGCGTTTTACCGTTTCGATAAACTCAATGGCCGTCATATCGGGCAAGGCGTAATCGAGCATAATCACATCTGGCATACTGCCGCGCATTTTTGCCAGCGCGTCACTGCCGGTTTCAGCTTCCATAATGGCATAGGGTACGCCGGAAAGAATGCGCTTGGCAACTTTGCGAATTACGGCTGAATCTTCAACGATAAGACAGCTTTTCACAGTTTCGCACTCCTAGGCCCATCACCCATGTGAGTGACGTTACCGGCCCAAGGTAGTCGCTTTTGGTGAACAGTCTGCCAACGCTTATGGTTAATGCGCCGCTAATTTGGCGAATTAGGCCATGTTTATTGCTGAAAACTGGATGTCCTCAGCTGTGGCGACGATGCTGATTTCCATTTTGGACTCGCTGGCCAAAAGCAACGTGTAGTAGGCTTGGATAGAGTGCGCATCAATCGGCTCTGCCGGTGTGCCGGTTGAATGAAGTTCGAGGAATTTGGGTGGAACGCGCAACATCGTGCCTGACGTTGTGATGGTAAAACGCGGGCCGGTCTCTAATTCTTCGATTTTGACATTCAATTTGCCGCCGCGCGGTATCGAGCCGTTGGCGATAATCATCAGGTTAAGCAGCAACTTAACCTTGTTTTTTGGTAGAAGAATACGCGGGCCTTCCCATGTTAGCTCGGCCTTTTCGCTTCTCATAAACTGGGTGGCAACTTGCGCCGCCTCGCCGGTATCAATCTGCACACCGGCAGAGCCTGCCGCGCCAAAGGCGATGCGGGCAAATTGCAGGCGGGAGGATGCCGTGCGGGCGCTGGTCTTGATGAGGTTCATCGCGTCTTCGTCCGCGCCGCCTTCTTCAAGCAATTCGAGGCCATTGTTAATGGCGCCGACGGGCGAGATAACATCGTGACAAACTTTGCTGCACAAAAGGGCGGCTAGATCGGCTGCGGTAAGATTGAATTGCATAAAGGCGCTCTTCTTTTGTTGGCGAAGCATGGCGCTCGCATCATAACTTGGCCGCTGGCAGCCGCGAATCAGTCAAATTTTCTGTTTGTTGGATACAATGGGATTGTTAAGCCCGCAATAAAGTATGCGGCTCCGAATACCGCCCTAATGCTGTCATTTTGTGACTTTAAGACTAGGGCAAGGAATCGGGTCTAAGGTCGGTTCTCACTTGGGTCAGTGAAGCGAACAATAGATTTGCGCGCGCCCGACAGGAACGTTAATCGGCTGGCCGGACCCACGAAACATTTAGTTGAGGTTGCTATGCCGTATATCACCACGTTGCGCATGTTCGTTTTGTCGCTTGTTATGGCGCTTTCCACGCTTATTATACCAGCGAGGGCCGAAAACGGCTACACGATGCAGGAAATTGTCGATTCCGGGAATAATTTCTTCGGGTCCACATCCGGCGGTCTGGCAACAGTCATTGAAAAGGTATTTTCGAGCTATGGCCTGCCTAACGGTTATATTCTCGGCCAAGAGGGCAGCGGCGCGTTCGTTGGCGGGCTGACTTATGGCGAGGGCACGCTTTATACCAAGAATGCGGGCGACCATAAGCTTTACTGGCAAGGCCCATCCATCGGCTGGGATTTTGGCGGCTCGGGTGATCGCACAATGATGCTTGTGTATAATTTGGGCGATGTTTCACAAATGGAAACCCGCTTTGGCGGCGTTTCCGGTTCCGCCTACTTCCTCGCCGGAGTTGGTTTCCATGTGTTGAAACGCGGCGATGTGTTGCTTGTGCCGGTTCACACAGGTGTTGGTGCGCGGTTGGGCGTCAATGTTGGGTACTTAAAAGTGACGCAACAGCCGACGTGGAATCCTTTTTAAGACAGGCATTGCACTAGCATAGCGTGAGATGTCCGCTACAAGCTCTCGCAAAGTAACCAAGCTTTGCTTCGGGGGATTTCAATCGCGGCTGGAACGTGTCAAAATGGGGCACAAAAATTGCCGGGCCACACTAGGCTAATCACACTTGGCTAATAACGGGAAGATCGCGTTGGTACAGTCAGTTCTCTTGTTTGCTCTTGGGTTTTTGGCCGCCGCGTTTTTGGCGTTCTTATTTGCGCCCGCAATTTGGCAGCGCGCTGTGCATCTGACGAAAAAGCGCATTGAGGCATCCGTGCCGCTGACACTCAATGAAGTGCAGGCCGACAAGGACCAGCAGCGCGCGGAATTTGCGCTGTCGACGCGCAAGCTGGAAATCAATGTTAAATCGCTCAAAGAAAAGGTAACCACGCAGCAGATTGAGGTGACACGGGTCAACCAAGAACTGGCGTTGATGGCCAAAGAGCGGGAGCAGCTTAACAAGACGATTGATGAGTTGCAGTCGCAAGCTGGCGATATGAACGCGACATTGCAGCAGCGGGCCATTGAAGTGGCGACGCTGGAGACCAAGCGCTCTGAATTGGAATTACTTATTGAGGCACGGCTTCGCGATGTGGAAGAGCGTGAGCATGCTATCCGCAACCTTACCATGGAGGCGGATAACAGGCGTATTGAGCTGGCGGCGCAGTCTACCGCCAAGGAACAGCTTGCAGGGCAGGTGACTGAAATCCGGCAGGTGCGGCACACTGTGGAGCAAAAGCTGCGCTCTACGGCTATTGAGCTTCGTGCAGCGCAAGAGGCCGCACGGGCTGACCGGCGCAAAATTGCTGACTTTGAGAAAAAGCATGACCGACTTGTGGCGCAGCTTACGGACCGCGAAGAAAAGTTGGAGCGCCGCGAGCGTGAATTGGTGCGCTTCCGCGATAGTTCAAAGCAACTGACAACAGAACGCGCCGAATTTGAGAAAAAGCTGAATGTTACCGAGCGGCAGCGCGCCAGCCTTGAGAATCAGAATTCAGGTCTGTCTGAGCGCGTCGGCAAGATGGCGACGATTGCCAACATTGGCGGGATAGAAAAGACCATGAAGAAGAACGAAGAAGAGCGTGTGCATCTCGCCGCGCAAGTTGCGCAGCTTACATCGGATAAGAAGGCGCTGGAGCGGCAGCTCGCGCTGATTACGGCAAATTTGAATGGCACTTCCGACACCAAACTATCGGAACCAGCCCTGCGCGAGCAGATGCATGACATTACGGCAAAATTTGTGGCTATGTCGGCTGAGATTGAGGGCAAGGCGTCGCCCATTCCTACATTGCTCGAAGCCAAGGCTGCTAATATTCAGAAGCCTAGCGATGGGGACGGTAATGTTCCTGTAAGTCTTGCCAATCGCATCAAAGCATTGCAGCAGGCGGCACGGCGGAACTAACTTTTCCCGAACTTGCTGGCGTGGAACAGGGCGATGCCCGATGCCGTGGCGACATTTAGACTGTCAAACGATCCAGACATGGGGATGGCCCAAGTTTCGAGCCGCTGCATGACTTGGGGAGGCAGGCCATGGCCCTCGCTGCCGAGCAACAGAGCGCGGCGACCGCCAAACTTCATTGCCGATACTGGCTTTTGCCCTTGGGGCGATAGAGCCGCCACGCCAAAGCCTTGGCCTTCCAGCGTGTCGAGGATGGTGCTGAGAGCGCCACCGCGAAAGAATGGCACTTTGAGCGCGGCGCCTACCGACACACGCACAGACTTGCGATAAAGCGGATCGCAACATGTCTCATCCATTATGACGGCATCGGCTTCGAAAGCAGCGGCATTCCGAAAAATGGAGCCAACATTATCGTGGTTGGAAATGTCGGACAGCACAACGACAAGAGCATCGGGGCCAAGTTTGCTAAGGAAGCTTTCGAGCGTGGCCTGTGGTCGTGCTTTGCCGATTGCCAACACCCCGCGATGGACGTGGAAGCCTGCAATCTGGCTGAGTACGGCTTCGCTGGCAACATAGACGGGCAGGGACGCTGGTGCGCCCTCAAGCACTATAGAAATTCCTGCAAGCCGGTTTTCTGAGACCAAAATGGATTCAGTTTCAAAACGCGTGGCGTTCACAAGTACTGAAATCACGACCTTGCCTTCAGCGACAAAGCGGCCCTCGCGGCCTACCATGTCGCGCTCACGGATATCGCGGTAGGCGCTGAGGCGGGGATCTGTTGGATCATTGATGGAAATAAGCATTGTGCTTTGTATAGCCAAACGCCCGGTATGCCTACCTTGAGCTTGGTATTTAGGCGGCGCTTGGAGTCAAAAAGAGAGAATCCACCACGGCCATAGCTTCTTTGGATTGCGATTTGTAGTAGATTGTCTGGCCATCTCGCCTGGTTTGTACCAAACCTAGGGCACGCAATTTTGCTAAATGTTGTGATAGAGCGGATTGGCTGAGCTTCACTTGGGCAGCCAATGTGTTTACTGATTTTTCGCCCTCAAAGAGGTAGCTCATAATCATCAAACGTTTCTCATTCGCCAGTGCACCAAGCAGTTTTACTGCCGGGCCAGTTCTCAAAGACACTTCCTCTGGCGACATAGTTTGCCCTTCCGTTCTACCCCAAATAACTTAACGTGGAAACTATATATTCCCAATATGAAACATACTGTAACGATGCAATTACGAATGAAAAGCTAATATTTGCAAAAAACCCGATAGTGGTGTGAACAGTGTGTTCACAAAATGAAACAAAAAAATTAGCGACTGCTAAGCCATTGAATCTGCTTGATTAGCGATGACTTATCTGGCTCTAAGTCGTCTAACCACACGCGGATTGAAGCCTCGCCAGCCATTAAATCGAGGCCTTCGCCATCGATACCCACGACAGTCCATTTAGCCCTTTTTGCTGGAAATGCCCGTTTCCCGATTGATGCCAGTAATGACGAATGGTCATGGTTGATATCGCTAACAAGAGTTCTCTCGTCATGATTCGCTTGAGGATATGTGGAGAGGTCGTCGGCAGCTAGAACAAAGGCCTTACCAAAGCCACCGTTGAGGTTGGCTCCTGTGGGCTGAAGGCGGACAAAGGAGAAATCTCCAAAGCCAACGTATAGTCTGGCCTTGGGTTGGCGGCGCAAATAGCGCTCCTGGATCAGGATGGTGTGCGGATCATTTCGATCTAGCCATTGCGCTTTGCAAAGGACCGTAACGCGGGGATGAGCGACCGGATCGCCCTTGCCGGGCTCGCCCAACAGTAGAGAGCAGCGATTATCGGCTTGTAGCGCCTTTGAATGTGTTGACAGGCTAGATATTAAAATGATTGGCGCGCCTGCGCTATCGGTTGCTACGGCGACACGACTGGCCAGTGGAAAACCAGTGGCGGGGTCAAGCACCGCCAATGCGCCAAACGTTGCGGTGCGGATGAGCGTCTTGGCGAGCCTAATGGCTTCCGGCGATGTCTCGCGGATTGGGTTGATTTTCTGCGGCTCGCTCTGATCTTGCGACATGTTGGCCTTTTAATATTGCGTGTCACCATGTTATCGGGCTTGCATGAGGTTTGCCAAGTGACCAGTTAGTTGCTTATGGGTTTGATATTGGAAGAAATAAATGACTGATGTTACGCAGCACACTGTGCTTGAGGCTCTAAAGAGCGTTGCCGGACCGGATGGCAAGGGCGACATCGTTTCGCTCGGGTTGGTGTCCGGTATATTTGTGGCCAATGGCAAAGTGTTCTTTTCCGTAACCGTGCCAGCCGAGCGGGCGCAGGAGTTGGAATCGCTGCGCGTCGCCGCCGAAAAAGTGGTGCGGTCTATCCCAGGTGTAGATAGTGCTGTTGCTGCGCTGACAGCGGAGAAGAAGGCGAGCGCCGGTGCGCCTGCAAAACCTGCTGCCGCGCCGCATAGTCATGGTCGTGCGCCTGCACGCCAAGGCGTTCCGGGTGTTGGCGCGATTATCGCGGTGGCGTCTGGCAAGGGCGGCGTGGGTAAATCGACTACGGCGGTGAACTTGGCGCTGGCGCTGAAGGCAAATGGATTGCGCGTCGGCATTCTGGACGCCGATATTTATGGACCGTCCATGCCACGCTTGTTGGGCATAAAAGGCCGTCCGCAAACCACTGACGGGCGCATTATGCAGCCGATGGAAAATTATGGCATCAAGGCGATGTCGATGGGCTTTTTGGTGGATGAAGAAACGCCGATGATTTGGCGTGGACCGATGGTGATGTCGGCGCTGACGCAGATGCTGCGCGAAGTGAACTGGGGCGATCTTGATATTATGGTGGTGGATATGCCGCCCGGAACTGGCGATGCGCAGCTGACCATGGCGCAGCAAGTGCCGTTGGCTGGCGCGGTCATCGTTTCCACGCCGCAGGATTTGGCGCTGATTGATGCGCGCAAGGGCATTGGCATGTTCCGCAAGGTGGATGTGCCGCTGCTCGGCATTGTCGAAAACATGAGCTATTTCATCGCTCCGGATACGGGCAATCGCTATGATATTTTCGGTCATGGCGGGGCGCAGGCGGAGGCCATTCGCATTGGTGTGCCATTCCTTGGCGAAGTGCCGCTGGATATGGCGCTGCGCGAAAACTCAGACAATGGCACGCCGCTGACTGCTACTGAGCCAAACGGCCCACATGCGAAAATCTATCGCGATATTGCTACCAAGGTGTGGGCTGGCGTGCTGGCGGGCAAGGCGGATGGCAAGGCGATGCCGTCGATTGTGTTTGAGTAATATGGCCTGATTAAAGTCGATTTTTGATTGCGCGTCCTATCATGAGGCCGACTATCATTGTGCCGACGAAAATTGCCGTCGGCTGGCCACCAAAGCCAATAGTTGGAATGGCGCCGCCGGGACAAAAACCGGCGATGCCCCAACCGATGCCAAATAATATCGAGCCGCCGACAAGCTGGCGGTCGATTTTGGTTTTGGTTGGCAGCGAGAATGTTGGTTCAAATAATGGCTTAGAATTCAGGCCGAACACCAGCCTGTAACCGATGAATGCGGTTACCAATGCGCTCGCCATGACGACCAACAGGCTTGGATCAAAGGTTCCGGTAATATCGAAAAAGTTGATGACTTTGGCTGGGTTTGCCATGCCGGATATGGCGATGCCGAGGCCGAAAATCAGTCCGGCAAGAAGTGCTGAAAGGTTTTTCATGTTGCTCACACCACATGCCTGAGAACGTAAACTGTGGCGAAGGTAGTGAGCATAAACACGATTGTCGCCACTATCGAGCGCGGCGATAGCCTTGCAATGCCGCAGACGCCATGGCCGGATGTGCAGCCACCGCCGAACGTAACGCCGATACCGACGATTAGACCACCGACTGCCAGATAGGTATTTGAAACAGGAACCGCGAAATCAATTTTGTTGCCGAGGCCAAGCCAGATCATTGGGGCGGTTATGACGCCGATGAGAAAGATTGCCCGCCAGAGGTTAGTGTTCAGCCAATCCCGCTCAAAGGGTGGCAATACACCGGCGAGAATGCCCGTCATGCCTGCAATACGGCCGTTGAGCCACATTAAGATGACAGCGCTAAGCCCGATCAACATGCCGCCAGTGAGTGACAAAAATGGGGTAAACTCAGTGATCATCATCAAACCCATCCGCCATCGACTGTGAATTCTTGGCCGGAGCAAAAACGGCTGTCATCCGCACCCAAGAACAGCACCATGTTGGCGACGTCTTCAGGCTGTATGAGGCCGCGCAAGGCTTGGACTTCATCCAGCATTTTTTGACTTTCCTCAGTAAACCAGAGTTCTTTCTGGCGAGCCGTCATCACCCAGCCGGGATAGACGGTATTGACACGGATATTATTGCGGCCGAGCTCCATCATGAAGGAGCGTGTGAGGCCGTGGATGGCAGCTTTTGCTGTTGTATAGGCGGGCAGGGTTCCCATTTTTAGCTTCCACGAAGTGGAGGAAAAATTGATGATGGAACCTGCGTTCTTGGCGATCATATCCGGCGCTACAGCTTGAATGGCAAAGAACATATGGCGCAGGTTTACCGCCATGCGCTCGTCCCAATAGTCAGGTGTCATGTCTTGCCATGTGTGGCGCTGGTCATGGGCGGCATTGTTGACCAGAATATCGGCTGCGCCAATGGTGGATTTCAGTGTGCCGAGTGCAGATTTTAGCGAGGCGATGTCGCGCAGGTCGCAGGCGACAGCGCTCGCTGTTTGGCCTGAAGCATTGATTTTAGCGGCAAGCGCGTTTCCTGCTATCTCGTCTATATCCAGAATGCCAACTGATGCGCCTTGCGCAGCGAAGCCCATGCTAACCGCCTCACCAATACCGCCAGCGCCTCCTGTGATGTAAACAGTTTTGCCTTTGAGGCTGGGGTAAATGGCTGGCTGCATGGGTCCGCTCGTTCAAGTTAGTGACTCGATTTGTATATAATTGGACTGGTGGGGATGAAAAAAGCAAATGAAACTGTCTGAGCTTCATTTTGTGACGTCGCGGCACGGGCCGTCAATTTAACCAACTTACTGTCAATTTGACCAAATGGTTGAAATTAATTGTTTGCAACTGATTAACCCCTTGCCAAGCCTCGATAAAGGGTTTTCGATGCGCACCAGTCCGGAGGGAGATAAGCTCCGCACGTAAGTTCCATAACGAAAGGCAAACAAATGTCGGGAACATTCAAAACTCTTTTAGCGGCAACGGCGATGATGTCAGTGATGGCATCCGGCGCGTGGGCTAAAACACTAGTCTATTGCTCGGAAGGCTCGCCGGAAAACTTCACGCCGTCGATCAACACAACGGGCACCAGCTTGGATGCTGCGCGTCCGGTCTATAACCGCTTGGTGCAGTTTACACCTGGCACGACTGATCCGGCTCCGGCGCTGGCGGAAAGCTATACGGTATCTGAAGATGGCCTGACGATTACGTTCAAGCTGCGCGCTGGCGTGAAGTGGCATTCGGGCGTGAATGGTTTCACACCAACACGCGATTTAACGGCTGAAGATGTGATCTGGTCGTTTGAACGCATGTCAAAGCCAGACCATCCTTATTCAAAGGTTTCTGCTGGTGCTTATGATTATTTCAACGACATGGGTATGCCAGATCTTTTGGCATCCGTGGAAAAAGGCGCTGATGATCTCACGGTTATCATGAAGCTGAAAGAGCCGAACGCGCCCATTATCGCCAATTTGGCAATGGACTTTGCGACCATCCAGTCTGCAGAATATGCTAAGTTTTTGATGGACAAGGGTACACCTGAACAGTTCGACCAAATTCCGGTCGGCACGGGTTCGTTCTCGTTTGTTGATTACCAAAAAGATGCTGTTATTCGCTACAAGGCGTTTGACGGTTGGGCAGGCAAGCCGAAGGTTGATGATTTGGTGTTTGCGATTACGCCAGACCCAACAGCGCGCTATGCCAAGCTGAAGGCCAATGAATGTCAGATCATGATTGCGCCAAATCCAGCAGACTTGCCGGATATGAAGGCCAATGCTGATGTGAACGTGATGGAGCAGGCCGGCCTCAACATTGGCTATCTGTCCATGAACACTTTGAAGCCGCCTTTTGATAAGGTTGAGGTTCGCCAAGCGGTAGCCATGGCAATTGATAAGGCGTCCATCTTGAAGGAAGTTTATCAAGGCGCTGGCCAGAACGCCAAGAACCCTATCCCGCCAACAATGTGGTCTTATGACGACAGCACGGTGGATTATGCTTACGATCCTGCCAAGGCCAAGGAAATGCTGACGGCAGCCGGTGTGACCAACCTCGAAACTGATCTCTGGTATATGCCAGTTCAGCGTCCGTATAATCCAAACGGCAAGCGTATGGCTGAAATGATGCAAGCGGATTTAGCCAAGGTTGGCATTAACGCCAAGCTCGTTTCCTATGAGTGGGGTGAGTACCGCAAGCGCCTACAGGCCGGCGAGCACATGATGGGCTTGCTTGGCTGGACCGGCGACAATGGTGATCCTGATAACTTCTTCTTCCTTGCCGGTTGTGACAAGGATGGCAAGCCTGCCGGACAGAACCTGTCCAAGTGGTGCGATAAAACTTTCAACGAAGATATGATGAAGGCCCGGTCGCTTACAGACAAAGCAGAACGCACAAAAATCTACACTGAGATGCAGAAAATTCACCACGACAATGTGGCATGGATGAACATCGCGCATTCGACTGTGTTTGAGCCCATGCGCAAATCCGTATCCGGCTATATGGTTTCACCGCTTGGAGCACATGAGTTCCAAAACGTGGATATTGCCGAGTAATACCCGCATAATTGAGGGCAGGAGCAATCCTGCCCTTTTTCTAAAATTGGCGGGGGACCTATGTTTAGATTTCTGCTCAAACGATTGGCGCTGACGGTTCCGACTTTCATTGCGCTGATGTTTATAACCTTCACAATGATACGGCTCGTGCCCGGAGACCCCATTGAGGTCCGGCGCGGCGAGCGTGGTATTGATCCTGCACGGCTCGAGATGTTGCGCCACGAAATGGGGCTGGACCAGCCGATATGGAAACAGTTTCTGGACTATGTGAACAATATTTTGCACGGCGATTTTGGTGTGTCGCTGGTTTCTAAGACGCCGATTACAGAAGAATTTGCCAAGCTGTTTCCTGCTACCCTTGAACTGACACTTTGCGCGATGATTTTGGCTACGGTATTGGGTGTTGCCGCAGGCGTGTTTGCGGCCTCGCGCCGTGGTTCATTTTACGATCAGGCACTGATGGGCGCGGCGCTGACTGGCTATTCTATGCCGATTTTCTGGTGGGGGCTGATGCTGATTTTGCTGATGTCCAATACGCTTGGCCTGACGCCAGTTTCAGGTCGGGTGGATCTCATCAAATATTACTATCAACCCGTGACGGGATTTGCGTTGATTGACTCGCTTTGGTCGGGCCAAAAAGGTGCGTTCTGGGATGCGGTGCGGCATTTGATATTGCCATCTATTGTGCTGGCAACCGTGCCGCTGGCGGTGATTGCGCGTATGACACGCTCATCGATGCTTGAGGTTTTGGAGGAGGATTATGTGCGCACTGCACGGGCTAAAGGTCTTTCGCCGCGCCGGGTTATTGGCATCCATGCGTTGCGCAATGCGCTTATTCCCGTCGTGACGGTGATTGGCCTGCAAGTGGGAACGTTGCTGGCGGGCGCGGTTTTAACTGAGTATATTTTCTCGTGGCCGGGCATTGGACATTGGCTGATTGAGTCCATCGGACGGCGGGATTATCCGGCGCTGCAGGGCGGCATCATGCTTATCGCCATGATTGTAATCATCGTCAACGTATTGATTGACATGCTCTATGGCCTCATCAACCCGAGGATCCGTCATGGCAACTGATGTAATCAAAGTCGCGTCAAGCGCACGTGAGCTATCGCAGCCTGAAGGGCCACTGGCCTCATTCTGGCGCTATTTCCGCGAAAATCGCGGCGCGGTTTTTGGCATGTGGGTGTTGATTTTTATTGTTTTCTTGGCCTTGTTTGCGCCGCTGATCGCGCCCCATGATCCGTTGGAGCAGTATCGCGGTTTTTCCAAACTGCCGCCGCGCTGGTTCGCCAATGGTGACCCGCGCTTCTTGCTGGGAACGGATGCTGTCGGGCGGGATATGTTGTCACGACTAATGTATGGCGCGCGTATTTCGCTTTTTATCGGCGTGTCTGTGATGTCGGTTTCCATGGTGGTGGGCATCGCCTTGGGTTTAACCACAGCCTATGTGGGCGGCATATTCGACGTGATCGTCGTTCGCATTATGGATTTGATTGTGTCCATTCCGTCATTGGTTTTGGCAATTTTGATCATGGCTGTTTTAGAGCCAAGCCTCACCAATACGATTATCGCTGTGACCATCATTTATCTGCCGCGCTATGTGCGGCTGGTGCGGGCGTCGGCGCAGGGCGAACTACAAAAAGACTATGTGATTGCCGCGAAAGTTTCTGGTGTCGGACCGTTTCGCTTGATGACAAAGACCGTGTTTCCAAACTGTGCTGCGCCGCTCATCGTACAGGGCGCACTAGGTATTTCGGATGGCATTTTGGAAGCCTCAGGCCTTGGCTTTCTTGGCCTTGGCGCGCAACCGCCAATGCCAGAATGGGGCGCAATGCTGGCTGATAGTCGCGAGTTTATTTCCGCCGCGCCGTGGATAATGATGATGCCGGGGTTGGCGATTTTGATCACTGTGCTGTGCATCAATCTGGTTGGCGACGGGTTGCGCGATGCTCTAGACCCCAAGCTGAAGCGGAGTTGAGCGGGATGTCGTTGCTCGAACTCAAAAATCTTACCGTCACATTCGCCACATCGTCCGGTCCGTTTAAGGCTGTGGACGGCGTTGACCTCAA
>JANPBE010000197.1:0-13186 GCA_031430295.1 Phyllobacterium sp. | reverse complement strand
CACAGCTACATCGTCTATGGTCCGCTGGCCAATGGCGCGACAACCTTGATGTTTGAAGGCGTGCCAAATTACCCGTCCGTCTCGCGCTTCTGGGATGTTATCGACAAGCACAAAGTCAATATATTCTACACCGCGCCAACCGCCATTCGCTCGCTTATGGCGGCAGGTGATAACCATGTGACAAAGACCTCACGCAAGTCACTAAAGCTGTTGGGTTCAGTCGGAGAGCCGATCAATCCCGAAGCATGGGAATGGTATTACAATGTAGTCGGCGATAAGAAATCGCCCATCGTTGACACATGGTGGCAGACTGAAACCGGCGGCATCATGATCTCGCCGCTACCGGGCGCAACAGACCTGAAACCCGGCTCTGCGACACGTCCATTCTTCGGCGTTCAGCCACAGTTGGTGGATAATGAAGGCGCGGTGCTTGAAGGCGCAACGGATGGCAACCTCTGCATCACAGATAGTTGGCCCGGCCAAGCCCGCACCATTTATGGCGACCATGAGCGCTATATCCAAACCTATTTCTCCACCTACAAAGGCAAATATTTTACCGGCGATGGCTGTAAGCGCGATGCGGATGGCTATTACTGGATTACCGGACGCGTCGATGACGTCATCAATGTGTCCGGCCACCGCATGGGCACAGCCGAAGTCGAGTCTGCACTGGTGTCACACAATCTGGTTTCTGAGGCAGCGGTCGTTGGCTATCCGCACGATATCAAGGGTCAGGGCATTTATTGTTACGTAACCCTAATGGCAGGCGAAGTGGGCAGTGACGCGCTGCGCAAAGAGCTGGTCACCCATGTGCGCAAAGAGATCGGACCTTTTGCTGCACCGGACAAAATCCAGTTCGCACCGGGCCTGCCAAAAACCCGCTCCGGCAAAATCATGCGCCGCATTTTGCGCAAAATCGCCGAGGATGATTTTGGTTCGCTAGGCGACACCTCAACACTGGCAGATCCGGCCGTTGTGGATGATTTGATTGAAAACAGGCAAAATAAAAAAGGATAAATTTCTCCTTTTTTCCCTCTTGCCAAATCAAGCAAATCGCCTCACATTTCTTATGTGTTCAACCAGATGAGAGGAGGTGATCCTATGTCGAGTGATTGTATGGGTCTATGTCTAGCCGGTATTGTTGTTGATGTTCGGGAGCTTGCTCTCAGCTGACACTTCTCTCATGAGTGAACAGTTAAAGTTCACTTAGGCCAGACGGGCCTTACTAAATCGCGGGGCCGCCAACTTTCTATAAGTCGGCGGCCTTTCGCTTTTTGGAAGCGTTGATTTAGTTGACGAGAGCCACATGCTCTACGCGCTTGGCAATTTCTTCAAAGGCAGCTGTAAGTTCAGCGCCATTGTCCGCGTTGAAGAAGGTGGTTTCTGTGCCGACTGGGGTCGAGGCGCAGTCTTGCAACACCTTAATCGCTTCTGCCTTTTCCGATCCATTTTCATCCATCTTAAAACCAATGGTGAAAACCTTGATCTTCTGCGCCTTGATGGCGTTGCAATAGCTAAGCGCCAATCGCCCAGAGGCCTTAGCAACACCGGGAACAGCAGGAACCGAAGCCAAACCACTGGCTTCCGCGTTGAAAACACCGTCTGTCATAATGATAAGAAACTTGTCAACTTCAGGCGTGCCATAGGCAACTGGAGCCGAAGATGCTGGCAAAACCGACTTCCAGTTTGGTGACAGCATATACCAGCCCCACTGGATGCCCATTTGGCCAGCAGTGCCTTGATCGGCAACGAGGCTGTTGATTTCGGCGTTCAACGTTGCGGAATTTTTGGTTAGCGGCAACACGGGTGTCGTCGGACAAATAGGGTCATATTTACCAACGGTGCCGTTAGGAAAGGTGTAGTTAATCTTGTTAGCCAGTGTCACTTTCGCGCCAACGGGACTTGCATCAGTAAACATCTGCGCACCACGACGTTCCGTCGCACAGTTTCCAGCGATTGGATTGCCCGATTCATCGCGTACCTGAGATTTAAGCGCACCTGCATTGACACCAAAAGCATAAGGCACAATCGCTACCCGCGTATTGCCATAGCCATTATCCAAAAATGCCTTCACGCCAGCCTTCGCGGCTGTTTTCAAGTCACCGATTTTATCCGAAGTAGCCGTCTTTTTCATCGAGCCCGTCACATCCAGCACCATCGAAACTTCAACCAAACGCTGGCGATATTGCGCCGCAGATGAGGTTGATATTTTTTTCGTCTTATCCGCGCCGAACACCGGGAAAGCCAACTGATAGTCGGTGGTGGCGGAGGCTGAAATGATGTTGGTTGCCGCATCAACCTTGACATTAGTCAAAGAGGTCGCCGCATCACTATAGCGCTTCGAATTGAGATTGGAGCGGAAGAACAGTTCAAGCCGCGTCTTGGCATCGGCCTCGCTGACCTTGTTGCGTGAAATATCCAGCGCGGTGGAAACAATCGCCGCATCCAATGCCTGCCGGAGTTCGGCGCGCGCATTCAGCATTTGCGTCACATCAATGGCAAATCCGGCAGAAAGCACAATGCCCGTCGAAGCGGCGGCAAACATCAGCGCGAAATTGCCACTGCGATCCTTAGCAAAGCGCGATACGGTGGACTTAAATGATGTGAGCGCGTTCATAATGTGTCTCCAGATGGAACGGGCGAGCCGTTTTCATCCAAAGCATTGCGATTAGTGCGCCAACCGCCGGATTTCCGCACTCGCGGAATCGCCATCCATTGATTTCATTGAGGAATTGCCGATTTTATGGTAAATGACACATTAACGATTTCGCAAGCCACCAAATAGCTTAACGCTTCATTCACCATGCCACGCCCCGCAAAGGTCCTGCGAGGCGGTGCTGTGCCATTTCGGCACGGATATGTAGCCGTAAAGACGCAAAATTTAGACGATGTTAATAACTATTCTTGGTCGCGCGCCGCCGCATAAACATGACCAAAAGACGATATGGTGCGGCAAATAAAGTGAGTTTCTGAGAACCGGAGCGGAGCGTACTACAGTATGTGAGCACCGGAAGCGGAAGAAAGTCGCTTTAGTTGCCCGCCAGATTGGCTTTTCGTCGTGTTTATTAGAAGTCGTGAGCTATGCCGTCCTTCTCCCAATCCCCATAGCGAACGGGGTCTTCGCCGCCGCGCCCGCCAATTTCCTTTTGTCTTTCAACTTTCGCACTGGCCGCCGCCACGCGCCGCGCTTCAGCTTCAGCCAAGGCCCGCTTGGCAGCATCAGAAATCTCAACTGGTTTTGGCTCGCTCATAATTTATCCGGATTGAAAGACATAAGTTCACTCCCCATGATATAGGCAACAACTAAGACATTTTCCACAAAGGGATTGTTCAATGAACATGATAAAAACCGCCATGCTGATGGCCTTTATGACAGCGCTGTTTATGACCGTTGGCTATGCTGTCGGCGGTCGAGGCGGCATGATGATTGCGCTCATTTTTGCCGCTGGAACGAATTTATACTCATGGTGGGGATCAGATAAATCCGTGCTGCGCATCAACCGCGCCGTCGAAGTGGATGCCAGTACTGCGCCGGAATATTACGCCCTTGTGGCTGCGCTGGCGCAGCGTGCAAACCTGCCCATGCCCACGCCCTACATCATCGACAATGACCAGCCCAACGCCTTTGCAACAGGCCGCAGTCCCGACCATGCGGCCATCGCCGTCACCACGGGCCTACTAAAGCGCCTCACCACAGAAGAAGCCTCCGGCGTTATCGCGCATGAATTGGCCCACATTCGCAACCGCGATACGCTGATTATGACGGTCACCGCCACCTTCGCCGGCGCTATTTCCATGCTCGGCAATTTTGCTATGTTCTTCGGCGGCAATCGAGATCGTAACAGCCCGCTGGGCGGCTTTGGCAGTCTCATCGCCATCATGCTGGCGCCGTTTGCAGCCATGATCGTGCAAATGGCCATCAGCCGCACCCGCGAATATTCCGCCGATAGGCTGGGCGCACAGCTGTGCGGCCATCCGCTCTGGCTGGCATCGGCGCTCCAAAAACTGGCCGCCAATCACACCGTTAATGAGACTGCCGAGCGCAATCCCGCCACCGCGCATATGTTCATCGTCAATCCGCTATCGGGCTTGCGCATGGACGGGCTTTTCTCTACCCACCCGTCAACAGAAAGTCGCGTGGCGGAACTCGAGGCTCTAGCGATAGAAATGGGCCAGCAGGCCACGAATGAAAAGTCAGCACCAATGAACGAAGCACCCTCGCAGCAGTCATCATCTGCACCAACCTCTTCAGGTCCATGGGGACGGAACCCGTCATGAGATGGGATGACGAGACCAAAGTCGCCGATACATCCGCCCGTCCCGGTCTTGCCGTGCGCCTCTGCGCCCAGCGCCTGCTCGGCGCAGTGATTGATACCGCAACGCCGCTTGATGGCCTCACCGATGAAGCAAACGGCCACCCGCAATACCGCGCCTTGGATGCCCGCGACCGCTCACTGGTACGCGCGATCCTGTCGAGCGCGCTGCGCCATCGCAACACCATCGAGGCGTTTCTCGTCACGCTTTATGATCGCGCGCTCCCCGCCAACGCGAAAAGCCTGCAACATTTGCTCCATGTCGCCGCCGCGCAAATTCTGTTTCTCGATGTGCCAAACCACTCTGCCGTCGATCTAGCTGTCGAATCGGCACGCCATGATCCGCGTAACGCCAAGTTTGCCAATCTGGTCAACGGCGTGTTGCGCAATCTCATCCGCGCAACGGACGAGCAGATGCCAACGCTTTACGCCAACACCGTGGATGCGCCCAAATGGCTAGCCGAAAGCCTGATGCAATCCTATGGCCGCTCAAAGGCGGCAGCCATCGTTGCCATGCACCGCATCGAAGCGCCGATTGATTTCACCGTAAAGTCCAACCCGCAAAAATGGGCCGATGCTTTTGGCGGCATTGTGCTTCCAAACGGAACCGTGCGCGTGGCAGACCTGCCATCCTCCGTGCCGGAATTGCCGGGTTTTGCAGAAGGCGAATGGTGGGTGCAAGACGTCGCCGCCAGCCTGCCCGCCAAACTGATGGGCAATGTCAAAGGCAAGCGCGTGGCAGACCTTTGCGCCGCGCCCGGCGGCAAAACCGCAACGCTTTGTGCAGCGGGTGCAAACGTCACCGCGCTCGATCTTTCCGCCTCCCGCCTCAAGCGCTTGGAGTCCAATCTCGCCCGCCTCGGCCTCAAAGCCGAAACATGGCAGGGCAATTTGCTAGATTATAAGCCGACTGAATTGTTTGATGCCGTGCTCTTGGATGCCCCCTGCTCGTCCACCGGCACCATCCGCCGCCATCCCGATGTGGCATGGACCAAGACGCAAGCCGACATCGACAAACTCGCCGCGCTGCAATTCAAACTGCTTACCTACGCCGCCACGCTGGTAAAACCCGGCGGCACGCTGGTGTTCGCAAATTGCTCGCTGATCGCACAAGAAGGCGAAGGCCTAGCCGACCGCGCCGTCTATGATATACCCACCCTCGTCGCCGATCCTATTTTGCCAAGTGAACTACCCGGCATGGAAACCCTTATAGACGCCCACGGCTACCTGCGCTCCACACCGGCAGATTTACCCAATGATGAAGACGGGCTGGCGGGCATGGATGGATTCTTTGCGGCGCGGTTTAAGAGGCGGTAGGCTCAACTTATTCTAGTTCCTTAACATATTTTCACCACAACCACTTGACTTGTGGTTGCACAACCTATTTCCCTTTTATCGCGAGGGAAATGATTTATGCGCGTTATTATTGCTGCCATCGTGGTGCTATTTTTCATAGATGCTGGTAACGCTGAAACATATTTTCAAAACCCAGAACTTACAGCCAAAATAGAGGCGCTTTATCAAGGTGACATGAACCCGCTCGGCGCTAAACTTGCCGTCGATGCACTAGTTGATCCGTCACAAGACCCGCAACGCCTGCACGAAATTATTGGTGAAATGGGCGATGTGCTTGTCGCTACGACTAAAAATATGAGCACCAATGATGAAAAGCTGCAAGCACTACGCGCACTCATTTATCAATCCAGCAATGGAAATGGCTATCGCCCGTTTGCCTATGATTTAGTTGACCCGCTGGGCAAGAAGCCAGAGAATCGTCTGCTCGGCAATTATATCAAAACGCGCCTTGGCAATTGCATAACCATGCCGCTGCTGTTTTTAGCGCTCGGCAAACGCATCGGCCTTCCCATAGCGCTCGCTACTGCGCCACTGCATTATCTCATCAAATATACCGATGATGGCGGCAACGTGCGCAATGTGGAGACCACCAGCGGCGGCGGCTTTGCCCGCGATGAATGGGTGCGAACGCAACTGCCCATGAGCGACAGCGCCATCGAACATGGCATTTATCTGCGTGGCCTCACCCCGACAGAAACCATCGGCGAAATCGCCACTATTGTCCTCGATAACTATTATAGCACAGGCAAGTGCAGCGATGCCGTTGTCGTGGCCAATGTCATTCTCAACCATGACCCGCGCAACGTCCATGCCATTCTCGCGCGCGGCTCTGCCTTTGGCTGCATTCTTCAGCGCGACGTTCTGGATAAATACAAAGGCGAAAGCGAAATGCCATCACGACTAAGAACCCTCGGCTACCGACTGATGCGTGCCAACAAGCGCGACTTCGCCTTCGCCGAAAGCCTCGGTTGGCGCGAAACCGACGGACAGATTCCAGGCGGCAAAGCGGAGGGCACGCAGCCATGAAGCACAGCTTTTATACAATCCTGAGCAAATTGCTGCGCCTCATCCTCATCACCGCAGTCTTCACCGCAACCCTTCCCGCCAACGCCCGCTTTTTGCAGGAAGACCCGATGGGTTTTGAAGCAGGCGATTTGAATGTTTACCGCTATGTGGGGAATAATCCCGTAAGTCGGACAGACCCGAGCGGGATGGAGGCGCTTGATTACGGCTTGATAAACGCGGTTGCGGCGACCGCGCTGCTCGTCGGCGTCATTGCCGTAAAATCAGACTTTTTGAATGGCCAAACGACATCCCATTATATTCGTCAAACCACCAACAATTCATTGAGCGCCATAGCAGGCTGGTGGAATTGCGGTGCATTCGCTCAAGGTGAGTTCCTGGGTGTGGCTGGCGAATATGAAGACGTAACGATTGATGTTGATAGATGCGGGGCAACGGCAATGAGTCGACCCTCTCCAATCATAGACAATCCAAGGGCCCGAGATCTTTGTAACGAGAGACTCAATCAATGCAATATGACAAAGATGGCTGGTTCTAAAAAATGGCCGTCTTGGGAGGGACAAAGTCGTTGCACGGCATGTTACGATCTTTGCATAGGAGCAGGAGGTGTGTGGCCTATGACTCTCGCGGACGGCAGAAGTTGCAGATTTTGGAAGTTGAGGAGCGACTACTAACATGGATGACAAAGACGCAGGACTAAAACTCGGCACCCTAATGAAATTCATCGTCAGGGCGGTCCAGGACCATTCATATGCGGAATTGATTGCCATGCTAGATGAAAAGGCGATGTCCATATATTTCAATCACATTGAGAACAAAAATCATTGGCTTGGGCAACAAAAAATTCATATTGCCATAATGAAAAATCAAGATAATTTTGAATTAGAACGACTTTATTTTAACACATACGGATTCATTAATTTTTCTGACTATGTGCAGGTGTCTTTTATAACAACAATTATGTCAAACGGAGAAATCAGTGAATTAGTTCGTAAAGAAGTTAACAACTATTTGTATTATCTGATAAAAAACAAGAATAAAAAAAATGACTCAATATTAAATATATTGAAAATCAATATAATAAAATACAATGATATTAGCAATAAATTTTTTATTGATTCATTTTAATTAGTACGTACAAATAGTATTTTTTTGTATATTATTTGAAATAAGTGGTACGGTTTATATAGTCAAAATATGGAAAAAAATTTGAAAATCGGCGATATCGTGGAGTTACAAGACAACGGTGATGTGGGAATCATCGCTGCTATACCAATTGAACAATTAGCACTAAAAAACTACGAATATCTGCTCGTTGGTGATGAGTATAATTCTGAAGAAATTTTTATTCTTGTCATTGGCACAGGCATTAACCTCGTCAACAAAAATGATGTAAAAATAAATATAATATTAAGAAATGAAAATTTTTCTTACCAATTTATGTCGCTTTATCAAGATCATATTGATGCCAGTGTGGCAAATATTAAATAAGCGAATGATGAAATTACACAACCCAATTGGTAATGAATAAATCTCCCGAACTCACCCTCGAACAGGTGCTCCACGCCTGTTCGTCAAGCATTTGAGTCTAAATACCCAGCCGATGCAAATGCGTCCGGCACGGACAACTCTGTTCTTCATGTCGCCATATTCATGGGAAACGCGCACTATGTGCGGGTTTTGATTGAAAACGGAGCAAATGTAAATTGCCGTTGCGACATGGGAAACACGCCGCTTCACGATGCGGTTACACAAAATAATGATGGAATTATCGAACTGCTCATCAACGCAGGCGCAAATCCAACTATCAAAAATGAGTTTGGCCAAACGCCGCTCGATATTGCAAAAGGGCGCGGTCAGAAACGAACCGTTAGTCTGATGAAGCAGAAACCGTCTCGCGTATAGTCGACTTGCCGTTGATGTGGCTAATTAACCAAACCGCTTGCACTCGCCCCCGTCCCCGCTATCATGACTTGAGATACTGACTCAAAACTCGCTTTGGCGAGTCAAATAGGGTGATTTTTTGAGAACCGGAGCGGAGCGTACATTAGCTACGTGAGCACCGGAAGCGGAAGAAAATCGCGCTAGTTGGCCGCGAAAGTAGAGTTTTCAGGCCGGCTCTTGGGGATGCTAACGGGGAGAACGTATGGTCGGCAGTCTGGCGGATCAGCCACGGATGATTGGTCTTGCCGCCGCAGGTCTTTGGCGCAAGGTTAGCCGGCGGCTGCGCTCTGGGCCGATTGCGCGCTGGCGCTTTTCTGGCATGACACCGGATCGCATTCTTATTGCTCCGCCGGATTTGCGCATGGCGGACGCCCACATTGCGCAGGAGTTTTATGCCGGGCGCGTCGCGCTGGCAGGAAAAACTGTCGAGACCGGCGGCGCGTCGCCGTTCGAAATTATCCCGCCTTCCGAAGAATGGCAGGCGGCGCTGCATAATTTCCGCTGGCTGCGTCATAGCCGCGAGGCCGGAACCGAGCTTGCCTCCGTTCACGCCCGCACGCTGGTTTCCGATTGGATGCGGCTTTACGGCAGGCATATAGAGGGCCTGACATGGGAGCCAGATATTGTCGCCAAGCGCGTCATCGCCTGGCTGCAACATTCCGGCACGCTGCTCAAAGACTGCAACCTTGATTTTTACCGCTCGTTCTTAAAATCGCTGGCCTTCCAGTTGCGCTATTTGCGCACCATGGCCCCCGCCATGGACGATTGCGAGGCAAAGCTGCGCTGCCGTATTGCGCTGGTGTTTGCGGCGCTGTCTCTTCCAGTGTCCGCCGCGCGCCTGACTTCCGCCACACGCAATTTGGAGCTAGAGCTTGCCCGTCAAGTGCTGCCAGATGGTGGCCATATCTCGCGCAATCCGGAAACAGTGCTGGAGCTTTTAACCGACCTGCTTCCTTTGCGCCAAACCTACGCCAACCAATCCGAAAACCCGCCGCAGGCGCTGGTCGCCGCCATTGAGCGGATGCTGCCAGCCTTGCGTTTCTTTCGCCATTGCGATGGCGCATTGGCCCATTTCAATGGCGCGGGCTATGCCATGCAGGAGCGCATCGCCGCCGTGCTGCGCCACGATGATACGGCGGGAAGCCCGCTGTCGTCCGCGCCTCACTCCGGCTATCAGCGCCTGACATTGGGCAGTGTCACCGTCATCGCCGATACGGGCCTGCCGCCGCCGCTAAGTGCCTCGCAAGATGCCCATGCCGGTTGCCTGTCGTTTGAGCTGTCCTCCGGCCGCCACCGCTATATCGTCAATGCCGGAACGGATCGCTTCGGCCCTGCGGACTTTAATCTGCTCTCGCGCACCACGGCGGCGCACTCCACTGCCACCATCAACGACACATCATCCTGCCGCTTTGCCAAAACCCAAACCTCGCGTAATCTGTTCGGCACGCCCATCGTTTCCGGCCCGCGCCATGTGCCCGTGCGCCGTTTGCACCAAACAGGCAGCGAAGGGTTCCTTGCCAGCCATGATGGTTTCTTGCGCAGCTTCGGCGTGGTGCATGGGCGCCAGATGATATTATCCGAAGGCGGTTCTGTGCTCGCGGGTAAAGACAGCTTCGTCGATCAGAAGGGGTTTCCACTGCGTGGCAATAATCGCAATCACATAGCTCTGCGCTTTCATCTCCACCCGCTGGTCACCATCGCGGCAAATGGCGAAGGCCAGCTTGTGCTTAACGCGGAGCGTGATGACACATGGGTGTTCACCTGCGGTGAGCTCGCACCAACAATTGACGAGTCGGTTTATTTCGCAGGCATCAGCGGTCCGCAGAAAACCAAAATGATTTTGTTGGAATTTGATGCCACTGATATCAGCGAGGTGACCTGGCAATTCACCCGCACAGCGCTCGGAAACTGGTCGCGCTAACGGCGTACGCTCTCCGTGGCCTTGGCGTATGCCTTCTGGGCGGTTTCCGCATCCATTCCGTATCAGGTTCGGGCGTCCGCCGACCGCTTTCCGACCAGTTGCCGATAACCATATTGTGCGCTGCACAAACTCCCGCTGGCATCCTGAAACAAGCGGTGCTAAAGCGCCGCCACACGGAGCATTTTCGAGTGATGTGGTACACATCACGATTACGAATAATGCGACCGCTTAGAAACATTTGAGGAATAGCAATGGCTGTTGCATCGAAGAAAATCCCGGCTCCGGATCTGGTAACTGTGCGCCGCGCGCTGCTTTCTGTTTCAGATAAAACCGGATTGTTGGATTTTGCCCGCGAACTTATCAGCCACGGCATCGAGCTCATCTCCACTGGTGGCACAGCCAAGACATTGAAAGACAACGGTATTCCCGTTGAGGATGTCGCCGACATCACGCAATTTCCAGAAATTATGGATGGCCGCGTCAAGACGTTGCACCCCTCCGTACACGGCGGCCTGCTGGCCATTCGCGATGATAACGACCATGTCGCCTCCATGATTGAGCACGGCATTCCCGAAATTGATCTGGCTGTCATCACGCTTTACCCCTTCGAAGAAGTCCGCGCCCGCAACGGCGATTATCCTGAAACCGTAGAAAATATCGACGTCGGCGGCCCCGCCATGATCCGCGCCGCGGCCAAAAACCATGACTATGTCACGGTTATTACCGACCCTGCGGACTATGCAAAAGTAATAAATTTACTCAATGATAACAATGGCATGACGCCATACAAGCTGCGTCAAGAACTGGCCGCTAAAGCCTTTTCCCGCACCGCCGCCTATGACGCGATGATCTCAAACTGGTTCGCCAGCGAGCTCGAAATCGAAACCCCGGACTTCCGCGCCATCGGTGGAAAACTAGCACAATCGCTGCGCTACGGCGAAAATCCGCACCAATCTGCTGGCTTTTACAAGACCGGCGACAACCGCCCCGGCGTCGCCACCGCCAAGCAGCTACAAGGCAAACAGCTTTCCTACAACAATATCAATGACACAGACGCCGCCTTTGAACTTGCAAGTGAATTCGACCCCGCCAAAAGCGCGGCCATCGCCATCATCAAACACGCCAATCCCTGCGGCGTCGCGACCGGCAAAACGCTGGTGGAAGCTTACGGCAAAGCACTCGCCTGCGACACCACATCAGCCTTCGGCGGCATTGTTGCCATGAACCAAAAGCTCGATGCCAAGTCCGCGACCGAGATCGTCAAGACCTTCACCGAAGTCATCATCGCGCCGGAAGCCAGCGCGGAAGCCATTGAAATCATTGCGAATAAAAAGAATTTACGCCTGCTAGTAACGGGCGCGTTGGCTGACCCCCGCGCTGCTGGCCTCGCCGCCAAGACAGTCGCTGGCGGCATGTTGGTGCAAAACCGCGACAATGCCGTCATCGACGACATCGAGCTAAAGGTTGTCACCAAGCGCGCGCCAACGGAACAGGAATTGTCCGATCTGCGCTTCGCCTTCCGCGTGGCTAAGCATGTGAAATCAAACGCAATTGTCTATGTCAAAGACGGCGCCACCGTCGGCATTGGCGCTGGCCAAATGAGCCGTGTTGATTCATCCCGCATCGCCGCCCGCAAGGCAGAAGATGCCGCAGAGGTCGCTGGCCTTGCCACGCCGCTCACCCACGGCTCAGTCGTCGCCTCCGATGCCTTCTTCCCCTTCGCCGATGGCCTGATTTCAGCCATCGAAGCGGGAGCCACCGCCGTCATCCAGCCCGGCGGCTCCATGCGCGACGACGAAGTTATCGCCGCCGCAGATGCCGCAGGCATCGCCATGGTGTTCACAGGCATCAGGCATTTCAAGCACTAATAATCTTACGTTTTCAGTAGCTTAGTCTTCGACAACCGCCGCCGGATAAGGTGCGCGCAATAAAATTGCCAGCCCTACTGCAAAGAAAATAACCAGTGTGGCCATGCCAAGCCGTTGCGACCCACTCCAATAGGTCACTGTACCAACGGTGAATGGTGCCAAGAAAGACGTGGCGCGTCCCGACATTGCATAGAGACCAAAGTAACGTCCGCTCTCGTCCACGCTTACGCTTCGCGCCATGTAAGAGCGCGACGATGCTTGCACAGGCCCAAACGCCGCCCCAATAAACAGACCAAAGAAGATGTAAGCCTTCTCAGCTGACGTGGCGAAAAGACCGCTACCACCTTCAAGCGGAAACTGTAATAGGCCAAATAGCGTGTACCCCGGACCAGTGGACACAATACCAATTGTCGCGAACAGCAGCATGATAATTGAGACGACTACAACTTTTTTTGATCCAAACATTGTATCAAATTTGGCTGCAGCTAAACAGCCAAATATAGCAACGACATTTAATAAAATACCGAAAACCCCAACTTCCACTGTTTCCCACGCGAACATTCCAGCAGCGAATATCCCTCCAAGAGCGACGAGCGCGTTAACACCATCCTGATAGATCATACGGCTTAAAAGAAATCGGAAAATACCGATGCGTGAACGCGCTTCAATCAAAGTGTCTTTAAGCTCAGTCAAACCTGTTTTTACCGCGCTCTTGAGAGGCATACCTTTCGTGGCATCAGGCGTGAAGAAGAACATTGGCA
>JANPBE010000196.1:0-2182 GCA_031430295.1 Phyllobacterium sp. | reverse complement strand
GGTTGTCAGATTTTCAGCACAAGCATTTTCCCCTCTTTGAAAGCTGGCAAACGCACCAGAAGTGGCATGAAGCTGGCTCCCGGAAATTTCAACACGACGACCTTTAAGTTTCTCGAATCCATCGTTCCATATTCTTGCCATGAAGACGCGACCGTCCTCATCTTGTGGTACGTGTGCCTTAGCAATCAAAATTGATGTTGGCGCGGCAGCATCGCCCTTGTAGCCGACGAATTGCAACGGGTCCGTGAGGCCGGTTTGGCCGGCGGAATTAGTAACGAGAAGTACATTGTTGACAGCTGTCAACTTGCTCACACTACCCCACTCACCGCTTGCTAAAGGTGCGGAATTATTGAGAAAATTCCGCGCCCATGCGATAACTTTTGCACCACGAATAGGATTATATTCTTTTGTTTTCGACGCACCATCATCGTCCGATATTGCGTCTGTTCCGTACAGCGCATCATAGAGCGAGCCCCAGCGGGCATTTGCGGCATTCAGCGCATAGCGTGCATTCATGACCGGAACGACTAGCTGAGGACCAGCAACAACGGCGATTTCCGGATCAACATTGGTGGTGGAGACTGCAAACTTTGGGCCTTCAGGAAGCAGGTAGCCGATGGAGGACAAGAACTCGCGATACTCGGTCATCGTGTAGCCAGTCGGGCGCTTGGCCTTATACCACTCGTCAATTTGGCTTTGCAGCGCGTCGCGCTTGGCCAGCAGTGCGCGGTTCTTGGGACCAAGATCGTGGATGATGTTAGCGAAACCAGACCAGAACGTTGCCGCATCCACGCCTGTACCGGGCAGTGCTTCACTCACCACAAAATCATGCAGCTCGCGGTCAATCGTCAGGTCATTTATAGTCACTTGCTCGCGCATGGGTCTTCCTTCGAAATTTGGCTTATTCAATAGTTTTGGCCACGGGTCGTCAATGAGGCAAAGGTATCAACTACCCAAGCGCGGCCTACCGTGAGCCACGGCGGAAATCGTCGCCTCAATGAATTTGCGCGTGTCTTCAATGATTGCCGTTTTGATATCATGGCTTAAATCAACATGGGCATCTGTTGCGCCCGCCTGTTCGGACTGCGCCAGCGCCAGCGCGGAGGCGGTGGTTTCAGCAAAGCTCATAGCTTCGGTTTCATTGGTGAAATCTTTGACTTGTGCGCCCACCATGACGCGGAAGCGCTGCTCTTCCGGCTGGCTGACATGGGCCACTACCTTCACCCGCACCTCGCCGACGACAGCACCAATAGCATTGGCGACACCGGCATTTTCCGGAATAATCGCCAGCGTATTCAACAGTTTCCCGACCGCGGGATAGATCAGCGGGGCGGACGCACCAAGGCCGATGATGCTGCGGTCCAGCGCCAGACTAAACTGCGCAACGTTTTTTGTGCCATCTAACGCCCGCTGTACCAGCGGCAGTTTTATGAGGCTTGCCCCATCCAAACCATCTTCGCTGAACGCCGCTTCCAGCACCAATTCGGCGGAACGGCGCTCTAACGCCTGGACCGTTCTCAACGAAATATCCTCAGCCGTTTCGGCAATCAGCTTGCCGCGACCATCGCGCTTGCGGGCAAAAAGCTCGGCGCCAAGGCGAGCGGCTTCAGTGTTTCCCGTGGCTTGATTGCCCAAAACATGCTGGGCATCGGTGGGCGTGAAGCCGGAAATCATGGCAAGACCGCGCACGACGAGACGATTGAGCGAGGTGATTTGCGAGGCGGATTGGATGAGGTCAATCAGCGAAATTGGCAGGGCGGCGAGACGGTTATAAAGCGCAAGCTCGGAGGATGACAGGCCCGCAGCGAAGCGATCTGCAAGACCGGTGCGGAAGGCAAAACGGCCTTCGAGGCGGTTCCACGTATCGGCTTTCACTTGTTTTTCAAGCACTTGGACAAGGCTGGGGTGGGCTGCAGCGGCGAGCGCCAGTGGCAAAATGCGGCGCGGTCCGAGCACTATTTTGGCTTCTAAACCGCCTTCAGGAATGGTGACTTCGCTATCACCACCCAGCCCGTGGGTACGCATGGCGACCGCTTCGACCATGGTGCGGAAACCGCCGACGGTGGCACCATCTTCATCCAAACGCGGGCGGCCATCGGACAGAAGCGCGATATCCGTTGTGGTGCCGCCGATATCGGAAACGATGGCGTTGTCGAGGCCTGTGAGGAAGCGTGCGCCGACG
>JANPBE010000195.1:0-4692 GCA_031430295.1 Phyllobacterium sp. | reverse complement strand
CGGCGCCTCTGTGCTGATTGAGGTTTTTGACAGGTATCGCCTGCACCAGCCGCGCGTGTTGGAGCGCCTGTGGTCTGCCGTACAAGAAACCTTGAATGACCGTGCAACCTGCTGCACGGTCATTCAAGGTTTCTTGTACGGCAGGCCGCAAGCGCTGCAATACGCTCGTCTGGTGCAGGCAATACCTGCCAAAAACCTCAATCAGCACAGAGGCCCTGCCGTATATGGCAGTGAGCTTGATATCGCTAAAGTTGCCTAAAATACAATGTTTTCTTGAAAATCGCCCTTAATTGTTATCCCCTAGAGTAATCCAGCAGAGGGAATAAAATGGGTAAGATTACAAAGCTGGGACGCGATAGATTGTTCAAAGCCACTACGGTGCTCGCGTCAGCTTTTGGCGGCGGGAGTCTGGGCATCTGGGCATTCGCCATCGGGCTTGGCTCAGAAGCCGGCTCTGACTCAATTGCGACAAACATTGTCATCGGCGGTCTTTCTGCTTTGGCAGCCTCTGGCTGTGCGCTTGCATTTTTTCAGGGTATTGAAGCCCATGCTTCGGCATTGCTGACCGCATCCGCCACTGACAGCCTCACGGGAATCCCTTCGCGTCGCCAATTCCTAATGGACATCGACCGCGTGGCCTTAGCTCGGCAACAAACCGGCAATACGACTTATTTTATCGACTTGGAGCTGGACCGCTTCAAGCAGATTAATGATGCTCTGGGCTACCGCACCGGCGACCGTCTGATTAGCGAAGCCGTTAACCGCATTCAATCTTGCCTTCCAGCGAATGCGGTGTTCGGACGTCTCGGTGCCTGCGAGTTTGGAATTGTAGTGGGCGATGAATTCGCGGTTCCGGCCCTGGAGATTGTCCTTGATGCTCTGGTTGCCAAGGTGAGCGAACCATATCTTATCGATGATAGGCGCGTGATACTGTCTCTCTCAGTTGGCATTACAGAAATCGCTAAAGATCATCTTGAGCAGGCCGCGATCTTGAGGCGTTCAAATTTGGCATTGCACCGCTCGCGGGCAAAGGGCCGCAACCAATGGACATTGTTTGAGCCCGAATTTGGCCGCGTTGCGGACCATCGCCGCTGGATTGAAGCTGAGATGCAAGGTGCACTTGATCGCAAAGATTTCGAACTGCATTACCAGCCACAGCTTGATTTGACGACCGGCATAATTGTTGGATACGAAGCACTGGTGCGCTGGCGTCACCCTGAAAAAGGTCTCATCCCGCCTATTGAATTCATTCCTGTGGCAGAAGAAACCGGGCTTATCGCGCCGCTGGGTGATTGGGTTTTGCGCCAAGCGTGCGCCGATGCATTGCACCTGCCGGAGCACAGTTTTGTGGCCGTCAACCTTTCGCCCGCGCAGTTTTTGCTGAGTGATATGGTTGCTACAGTCAAGAAGGCGCTTTTGGATACTGGGCTTCCGGCCAAACGGCTAGAGCTCGAAATCACCGAGAGCCTTCTCATGGAAGACCGTGAAAAGACCGCGCTTATCCTTGGCGAATTTGCCCGCATGGGCGTTTCCGTGGCGGTGGATGATTTCGGCACGGGTTACTCTAACCTTACATATTTGGCAGATTTGCCGTTCCAGAAATTGAAAATTGACCGTTCTTTCGTCAATCGAATGGAAAAAGAGGGCAACACCGGCGCGATTATTTCCACGATTGTTGGCCTCTCCCGCGCATTGGGCGTTCACACCACTGCCGAAGGTGTGGAGACGGAAGGTCAAGCCACGCTACTTCGCGCTGCCGGATGCGATGTCGGGCAAGGCTATCTGTTCGGCCGCCCAGTACCGATGGCGAAGCGTATTTCAGAATTGAACGACATTACAGTCGCCAACCGCGCGGCGTAATAGTCTTTACGCCAGTGCCTGTTTGCCGGTTGATCCAGTGCGAAACAACACTAGTGAAATGGCAACAATGTTCATCAAGTTCCAGACAATGCCATTGATGAATGCTGTCTGGTACGAACCCGTCATGTCATAGATCCATCCGGTCATCCAGCCACCGATGGCCATGCCCCAAACTGTTGCCATGATGATGACACCCACCCGCTTTCCGGCCTCCTTGGCAGGCATATATTCGCGCACGATGATGGCATAGCATGGCACTATGCCGCCTTGCGACAGGCCGAACACCAGCGACACGACATAGAGCGAAGCGAGACCGTCAAACGGGATGTATAAAAACAGCGCCAAGCATTGCAGTGATGAGCCGATGAGCAATGTTTTGATGCCGCCGATGCGGTCTGCCAGCATTCCAGATACCAGTCTGCTGACAATGCCGCCGGCTAACATGACAGAGAGCATTTGCGCGCCAGCGACGGGGCCATAACCAAGATCAGCGCAATAAGCGACGATGTGAACTTGCGGCATGGACATGGCGAGGCAGCAGCCAAGACCTGCGATGATGAGCAAAGTTTGCAGCATTTGCGGCGATAGATTTGTGGGTTTTAGCGCCACCGCATTGATACCGCCCGCCACCGTGTGTTGCTCAGGACGGCGCTTAAGAAACAGGGCCAGCGGAACCATGACAACAAGACAGACGGTGGCAATGGCAAAAAACACGGGTCGCCAGCCGACGGTTTCCAATGGACCTTTGAGGACGAGTGGCCAGATGGCGCCGGCAAAATAGTTGCCGCAGGCGGCTGAGGCCACCGCAATGCCGCGCCGCTTGTTGAACCAGTGCGAGACATCGGCGATGAGCGGGCCAAAACATGCTGCGCTGCCTGTGCCGATGAAGAGACCATGAAACAGCGAGAACGTGACGAGCGAGTGAGAGAGAGCAGACGCGCTGAATCCTAGGCCAAGAGAGCACGCCGCTGTAATCAAAACAGGCACGATGCCCCAACGGTCCACCGCACGACCGATAAGCAAATTGCCAAAGGCAAAGCCCACCATCGTCGCCGTATAGGCTAGCGACGCGCCGCCGCGATCTACACTAAATTCTGCCTGCACCTTGGGCAGCACCAAAATGATCGCCCACATCCCGACACTGCCAACAGTGGAAATAATCATAGAAACGCAAAGCCGTTGCCATGAGTAAGCTGAATCGAGATCGCTTTTTGAAGTGCTGGTCATGAGTCGTCGCCTGTTTTTGGCGAGCAAAGCATGGACGGGATTTGTCTGCTAGTTTTTGTTCTTGGTCGGGACTAATTTTGGTCTATGTGAGCTAAAGACACGGCCATTTCCTCACTTCGTCGCCCACAGTACCTTGTAATAATTGTTCCTCGCCAACTCGCCAGTTTTGAAGAACGCGGCGCTCAGCGTTGCCTCGTAGGGCAGTGCGCGGTTGGCGACGAGGTATAATTTGCCGCCTTTGTGCAGCGCATTGTGGGCGTTGCGGATGATGGCGTTGCCTATGCCGGCGTCCGCCGCCCTGCCCTGATGGAAGGGCGGGTTCATGATGATGGTATCGAAATCGCCCTTGGCTTTTTCGCCGATCAAATCCTGCCACAGGTAGGTGGCTGGCATGGCGGGAGCTATATTGTGCATGTTAATTTTAGCGGCTTCCAGCGACGCATAATCGGCCTCATAAAGCGCGATGGATTTCAGCGCCTTGCATTTAAGCGCGGCTTCAGCCGCCAGATAGCCCCAGCCGGAGCAGAAATCAGCGATGTTGCCCTTCATATCGGCGGGCAAATGTTCTGCCAGAAAAGCGGAACCTGGATCAATGTGTTGCGATGAAAACATGCCGAGCGCAGTGAAGAAGCGGCCATCAACCAGTGTCTCTTCAGGCTCTTCAAAGCGCGCGGAGCCTTGATTTTCAAACCAGAACACCTTGGCGTGGTTTTTGGAGATGTTGCCTGAGATTGCGAAAAGCTCGCTGATTTCCTTGGCGATAGGCGCGATGCCGTCGGTCTTTGCGCCGGAAACCAAAATTGCGCCGCCTGCCCGCACTCGCTCCAGTGCCTGATTAAGGAAGGCACGGTTCTGGCCACGATGGCGCGATAGCAGAATGAGCGCACCGCTGAACTCACCGTCTGGCACGGTTGGTGAAACCGTGAACTTGGCTGCGGTCAGCAAATTGAAAGTGGGGCGAAAGCCCTGCACGGCGTGGAGATTTGGTTTTGCTACAGGACAATCAAAAGGCGGCACATCTGCGCCCAGAAACAGCCAGTTGCCATCGCCAACTGAGACTTCCTCAGTTTCAAAAGGCAGGAAAAGGGTCTTAAGCGCGCCGTCATCCATGTGTATCACCTAAGTTTTGTAAGTTTGGCGGCAATGGTGGAGCGCTGTCTTCTCACCGATTCTTCATCGGGGAGAAGATGCCAACAGGCAGATGAGGGGCGCTTCGCACCAAGCGTTGACAGATTAAGTGCCTGGCCGCCCTCCTTAAAGGGGAGATGGCCCTGCAGCTTTCGCTACAGGGCCGGGGTTTTGTGGTGCAAACACCCCGCCGGGAAAACCGGCATGGCGAGTATGGCGTCTTGTGGCGCGTATTTCCAGTGTTTGCGCAGTGCAGCGGTTGCGATGCTGCGCATTAATTTTGATCCATCTATTTGCTGCGAGCCGATATTGGCTAAGGTCGAGGCAGCTATCAGACCGTGGCCTCGGGGGTCGGCCGGCTGGACAAGTCCGTTTTGGCATTGATAGCAGCACGCGCCAAAACTCACTCCGATCATTTCGTCAAAATTAATAGATCCAGACCCTAGAAAGCTCGTGATAGATGCGGCGCGGTTTGGC
>JANPBE010000194.1:0-1340 GCA_031430295.1 Phyllobacterium sp. | reverse complement strand
TGGCGAAGTCGTCGCTCAAGGTCGTCTCGAGCGAGCCACTCTCGGTCTCCGCATCACTTCCGCACTAGTTCCGCATCGTTTCCGTATCATCTTCGAGCGCGCGGCGTATCATTGCCGATTGATTGGCGAGCAGTGTTTGGTCCGCCATCGGCCCGCCATGGCCCTTCAAAGCCACGCCTTCAAAGCGCGGGATAATATGGAAATGTAAGTGAAACACAGTCTGACCGGCAGTTGCTTCATTATACTGAACCAGCATGATTCCGTCGGCCTTAAAGGCGTGCTGAACAGCCTTGGCAACCCGCTGCACCACCTTAATTGCCGCCGCTAAAGCCAGCGGCTCCGCATCCAAAAGGTTGCGGGAAGGGGCCTTGGGAACCACCAAAACATGCCCGTCCGCCTGCGGCATCACATCCATAAATGCCAGCGTGTTCTCGTCCTCGAAGACCTTATGGCAAGGAATTTCCCCGCGCAAAATCTTGGCGAAAATATTGTTGGTGTCATAGGCAATCATGGTCGTTTCCTCAAATATTCGATGAAAATGGGCTATTTAAGCTAGTTTTCCGGTAAAAGCGCACCTTTTCGGAAGGGTCCATGTTCCGTCAAAACCTCGCTCAGGCGCGAAACCTCCTGCCGTTCGCGCTCCAAATAATCGGCCACCGCGCGGCGCAAGCCCTCGTGCACGATGTAATGTGCGGAGTGCGTTGTCACCGGCATGTAGCCCCGCGCCAGCTTATGTTCGCCCTGTGCGCCAGCCTCGACAATAGAGTAGCCGTGTTCAATCGCATGGTCGATGGCCTGATGGTAACACACTTCAAAATGCAAAAACGGATGGTCTTCAATACAGCCCCAATTGCGCCCGAAAATGCGCCCACCGCCAAGAAAATTGATCGCTCCAGCAATATATCGCCCACCGCGCTTGGCCATTATTAGCAAAATGTCATCCGCCATCGTCTCGCCGATTAAAGAAAAAAATCTGCGATTCAGATAAGGCTGGCCCCATTTTCTGTTACCCGTATCAATGTAAAATTCGAAGAATTTGTCCCATACTTCTTCTGTAATATCTTTTCCGGTAAGCCTTACTACATTGATTCCATTGGATAATGCGGCCTGACGTTCCTTGCGTAAATCCTTGCGCTTACGAGATGCCAACGTTGCCAAGAAGTCTTCATAAGACTTGTAACCGTCATTGTGAAAATGAAACTGCTGGTCAATCCGGTGCAGAAAGCCTTGAGATTCCAATATTCCGGCATCAGTTTCTGTGGCAAAGGTGACATGTGCTGACGAAACGCCAAGACCCTTGGCAACCGCTTTCAGCGCCGTTGCCGCAGCCATTTTTGCTG
>JANPBE010000193.1:0-1656 GCA_031430295.1 Phyllobacterium sp. | reverse complement strand
GCGCTGGCTTATGGCCTTGATAAGAAGGCAGCTGGCACAATTGCGGTTTATGACCTTGGCGGCGGCACGTTCGATATTTCGGTTCTCGAAATCGGCGACGGCGTTTTTGAAGTTAAGTCCACCAATGGCGATACGTTCCTTGGCGGTGAAGACTTTGACATTCGCTTGGTGGAATATTTCGCTGCTGAATTCAAAAAAGACAACGGAATTGACCTAACCAAGGATAAGCTGTCATTGCAGCGGCTTCGTGAAGCGGCTGAAAAGGCCAAGATCGAATTGTCATCTGCTGCGCAAACTGAAATCAATCTGCCATTCATCACCGCCGATGCTTCCGGTCCGAAGCATCTGACAATGAAGCTGACACGCGCCAAGTTTGAAAGCTTGGTAGATGATCTGGTTCAGCGCACGATTGCCCCTTGTAAGGCAGCGCTCAAAGACGCTGGCATCAATCCAGCCGATATTGACGAAGTGGTTTTGGTTGGCGGTATGACCCGTATGCCTAAGATCCAAGAAATTGTGAAAAAGTTCTTCGGCAAAGACCCGCATAAGGGTGTGAACCCGGACGAAGTTGTGGCGATGGGCGCGGCCATTCAGGGCGGCGTGTTGCAGGGCGATGTGAAAGACGTTCTGTTGCTGGATGTGACACCGTTGTCGCTTGGTATTGAAACACTCGGCGGCGTGTTCACGCGTCTTATCGAGCGTAACACCACCATCCCGACCAAGAAGAGCCAAGTGTTCTCCACAGCTGAAGATAGTCAGTCAGCAGTAACCATTCGTGTTTCCCAAGGCGAACGCGAAATGGCGGCAGACAACAAGTCGCTTGGCCAGTTTGATCTGGTTGGCTTGCCACCAGCACCACGCGGCGTTCCGCAGATCGAAGTGACATTCGATATTGATGCCAACGGTATTGTGCAAGTGTCCGCCAAGGACAAGGGCACCGGCAAAGAACAGCAGATCCGTATTCAGGCATCTGGTGGTCTTTCAGATGCTGACATCGAAAAGATGATCAAGGATGCTGAAGCCAACGCGGACGCTGATAAGGCGCGCCGCGATGCGGTTGAAGCCAAGAACCAAGCTGAAGCGCTGATCCACTCGTCTGAAAAGTCGCTGAAGGAATATGGCGATAAGGTTGGCGACGAAGAACGCACAGCCATTGCCGATGCCATCGCCTCGCTGAAGACCGCTGTCGGTTCTGATGATGCTGAAGATATTAAGGCGAAGACTCAAGTGCTCATGGAAGCATCCATGAAGCTGGGCCAAGCCATGTATGAGGCTACGCAGAACGAACAAGCTGAAGCCGACGCTGCTGCCGATATGGCAAAAGATGATGTGGTCGATGCGGAGTTTGAAGAAATGGACGACGACAAGAAGTCCGCTTAAGCGTTAAAAAATCAAGGGTCGGACGCTACATTTTTTTAGCGCCCGGCCCTTTTTATTTTGAGGAATGATGCGGAGATGCACCTCAGTGTTTCAACGGCGCACAATTCTTCATAAGTGCGGATAAGCTAACGCGCAACTTCTGACGTCAGATGCGTAACACCGGTCGAGTTTTATGGGGTGACTTTTTCAGCGGGATATTGCCCGCGCGCGCGGAAGCGCCAGAGATAGGTTGGCAAAATAGCGTTCATTGTCGTTGCTTGGATGCCTACACCTTCC
>JANPBE010000192.1:0-2751 GCA_031430295.1 Phyllobacterium sp. | reverse complement strand
AACGCCGACAAAGTGTTGGCAGTTAGAGTTCAGAAGGTCACTTCGAAAGAAGTGGCCTTTTTTCATGTTTATCGCAAAAACTTAACGAGAAACGCACATTTCTTAAAAATTAACCCTACTTGTTTAGATTAACGTAAAGGTAGTCCTCTAAAATACTAATATGCCGCAAAAATTGCGGATGGATATATTCAGGATATCACTTAAGTCGCGAGGAGCAACTATGTCTAAACTAATTTCGAACTTTGCAAAAGATGAATCCGGTGCAACCGCCATTGAGTATGGTCTCATCGCGGCGCTAATTGCTGTAGCTATCATTTTGGGTGCTGGCATGGTCGGAACGAAACTTAATGCCAAGTTTGCTAAAATCGCGACGACTATCTCTGGTGCATAAGCTGCGGCATGGCCGTCAATAATTGCTTTAAGGCAACCATTTAGGTTGCCTTTTTGCTTTGCTACGGCCGTTTTTCACCACCAAGAGCCGATGCCTTCACCAAAGTTTAAGGTCCCTAAGTTAGCTTACTAAAAAAAGGATATCATCATGTTGGAAGCCGCAATACTCGTAGTTTTCCCGTTTGCGATGGCCCATGCGGCGATTTCTGACATGCTGTCCATGACAATTGCCAACCGCGTTTCGCTGTTGCTCATCGGATCCTTCGCAATCCTTGCCCCGCTAACAGGCATGCCGCTGTACGCATTGGGTATGCACGCCTTCGCAATGATTGTTGTCCTTGCCGTCTGTTTTGGTTTCTTTGCGATGGGCGTTATGGGCGGCGGCGACGCGAAATTACTTGCCGCAACCGCACTTTGGTTTGGTTTTAGTGCAGAGCTGATGAATTATTTGCTTCTCGCGTCCATTTTGGGCGGCGCGTTGACATTAGCGATCCTCAACTACCGCGGATCTTCTATGGCTGTTTTGACAGGTCGCGTTGGATTTCTGGCGCGAATTGCTGATGCCAAAGAAAAGATTCCTTACGGGATTGCACTTGGCGCGGCAGGGCTCATTATTTTCCCTGACACAGAGATGGCGCAGTGGGTATTGCAGCGCTTGGCAGGCTGAACCGTTAGCCAAATTTGATAATGTTATTGTTGCAACACGCTGATGAGCTTCCGCTATTGCTGTTCAGCGCCACGTTTTGAAATGCATTTTTTACCGGTTACTAAAAATTAATCACAAATCCTTTCTCTTTATTAACCATAATTACACGATTTCAGCACCATGGTCTCTTACGAGCAAAAATTCTCGTTTGAGGTTTGGCAATGAAATCGACGCGTTTGGTAGTATTGGGTGTAGCTTTATCCGCAGCGGCTGCTGCAGGCTATTTGGCAATGAACATGCAGGCACCACAGCCGGTCGCCGCTGAATCTGTTGCACCTGTTGTTCCACAAATTGAAATAGAGCAAGTCCTCGTCGCCGGTGAAGAAATTACAATTGGCGGTGTCTTGGATACACAAATCAAATGGCAGCAATGGCCCAAGGAAGGCATAACAGAAGGGTATATTACCCAGTCTGCCCGCCCTCAAGCCATTGAAGAGCTCAAAGGCTCAATCGCTCGCGTCGTTATATTTCCTGGCGAACCAATCCGTGATTCCAAATTGGTGGGCAAAGACCAAAGCTTAATGTCATCTATTCTACCGTCTGGAATGCGCGCCGTCGCCGTCGAAATTTCGGCCAACACGTCTGCGGGCGGTTTTATTCTGCCAAACGATTATGTTGATGTGATCATGACGCGCCGGACCGCTACGGCCACAGGCGGCGAAACATTCATCACGGAAACAATACTGAAAAATATCCGGATTCTGGCAATCGACCAGACAATCCGTGAAGATGAAGAAGGCCGTAAGGTCAAAGTGGGGCAGACCGCAACACTTGAACTAACGCCGCAACAATCTGAAATCGTCACGGTCGCCCAACAAATGGCAGACCGTTTGGCATTGGCGCTTCGTTCAACCGCAGATGCGGCGGACAAAGTCAGCCCGAGTGCAGACTATCTGGTCAACGGTCGTGGGCGTGGCGGCACAGTGCGTATGATTAAGTCCGGTGAAGTTACCGAAGTCGGAGCAACAAAATGATTAAGTCCTTCAACATCACAAGTGGCACGACACGGCGCTCAACAGCACTTCTTTCGCTTGTTCTGATGACATCGGTTTCAGTGACAACCATTCCCGGCCTTCCCGTGTTTGGTGACGCCACCGCTGCGGATAACAAGATAGCGAAAATTAGTGGTAAAACTCAAAATGTTAAATTGGGTTTGAACAAATCCATCGTTATCGATCTGCCTCAGGATGCGTCTGACATATTGGTCGCTAACCCCGGTGTTGCAGATGCCATCACCCGCACCGCGCGCCGTATCTATATTTTTGGCAAGCAAGTTGGTTCAACAAATGTGTTTGTCTTCGGTGCAAATGGCGAACAGGTCGCGTCCATTGAGCTTACGATCGAACGTGACGTCTCAGGACTTGATGCCTATTTGGCGCGCTTTATTGAAGATTCTGATATCAAAGCTGAAATTATCAACGACAACGTTGTTCTGACTGGCACTGTACAAACACCGCAAGATGCAGCTCGCGCGGTGCAGTTGGCAGAAATATTTGTGACGGGCGGCGAAGCAACAACCGGTACATTCAACTCCTCCTCTGTCTCAAGTTCTTCTGCCACCACATCAATTGTCGTTGGTGCTCGCGAAGACACGCGCTCGTCAAAGATTGTCAACTTGCTGAAAATCAGCGGTGAGGATCAGGTGACGCTGAAGG
>JANPBE010000191.1:0-2034 GCA_031430295.1 Phyllobacterium sp. | reverse complement strand
GCCAGCGTATAGCCACCATCTTGGCGGCGGCGGAAGGCGAAGTGATTATCCGCTGTTGCGCCTTCAAAGACTAGCGGCATCGGCGCTGTGGCGGCGACTGTTGCGCGCACGGAAAGTTGTGGAATTTCAATGCCATGATTGCGCAAAAATAGCGATGACCATGAGCCGCCCGCCACGACAACTTGGCCGCACGCAATGCGGCCATTTTCAGTGATAACGCCCGCAATTTTACCTGCCTGCACATCGAGAGTTCGCACAGCGCAGTTTTCGATGATGGTCACGCCCATGCGAACCACATGACGGGCGAGCGCAGGAACGGCGATCCAAGGCTCGGCTCTAGCATCGCTTGGCGTCCACAGGCCGCTGGTCCACTTGGCTTGATTGCCCAGCACCAAGGCGTTGACTTGGCTTGCTGAGAGCATTTGCGTATCAAGGCTGTGCGCCTTAGCGTAAGTCAGCCAATTTGCAAACCCGTCCGCATCTTTCTCTTTGTTGCCAAGATAGAGCACGCCGGATTGCTTGTAGCCCAAATCTTCGCCACACTCTTTCGATAGCGTTTGCCAGATCCGGCCCGCCTCGATCATGATCGGCAATTCGTCCGGATCGCGGCCTTGCTGGCGTATCCAACCCCAGTTGCGAGACGATTGTTCGCCTGCCACGCGGCCTTTTTCACAAATTACGGACTTGATACCGCGCTTTGCAAGGAACCATGCGGTCATCACGCCGATAATACCACCGCCAATGATGACGACATCAGTGGCGGCGGGTAGGGTTCCCGAAAATTGGACAGGCGAGCTGGCGTTAATCGGAAATTCCATTGATTAGCCCCGACGACCCTTGCGCTCGCGGCGCACTTCGCTGCCTGGAACGGCGGCTTCTTTGTTGCGCATCGGTCCGATTTTCTCGATTACTTCGGCAACTGTCGGGCGCACGCGTCTGGTGTGGCCGTCGATTGCGGTGCGCATGGCGGCGAGGTGATTATAGGATGTGCCGCAGCAGCCGCCGATGATGCGCGCGCCTGCGTCCATGGCAAGGCGAGCATATTCGCTCATCAGTTCGGGCGTGCCGGAATAATAAATTTCCGCGCCGCGAAATTCTGGAATGCCGCAATTGCCTTTGACAATAACATTGGCGTCTGGTTCCGCATCGGTCATTTCGAGCAAGCTGGCCAAAATATCCGAAGCGCCGACGCCGCAATTGGAGCCGACGGCAAATGGCTTTTGCACCAGCGGCGCGGCAACTGTGTGAATGTCACGCGGATGCAGACCCATCATGGTTTTTCCTGCGGTATCGAACGAGGCGGTGTAAACAAATGGCATGTTTTCGCGCGTCGCAGCCTCGGCGGCGGTTTGCATTTCTTCGGCGGCCGACATGGTCTCAATCCACACAACATCAATGCCGCCGGCCTTTAAGCCTTTGATTTGTTCGGCAAATGAGTCAACTGCGACTTGATGCGTGAGCGCGCCGAGCGGCTCAAATAGTTCACCCGTCGGGCCGACCGAACCGGCGACGATGACTTTGCGACCGGCCTTATCAGCCACAGCGCGGGCGAGTTCGGCGGCCTTTTTGTTGACCTCAAACACGCGATCTTGAAGATTATGCAGCTTCAAGCGCTGCTGCGTGCCGCCGAATGAATTGGTCAAAATAATATCCGCACCGGCTTCGACAAAGCGCTGATGGTGCATACTGATTTTTTCCGGAAATTCAAAGTTCCAAACCTCCGGCGCTTCGCCAGCTTCCAAGCCTTCGGCAAACAGGTTCGTCCCTGTCGCGCCATCGGCGAGCAAAACGCCTTTTTCATCGAGCAATTGTTGGAGCGGGTGAGACATGGGGAGGATCCTTTATTGGTGTCATAAGGATATAAACAAATCTTTATGTGTTGTCAAAGCAGATGGTGGACGCCCTGCAAAATTGAGCTCTACGGCGCCCCCCTCTGTCACTTCGTGACATCTCCCCCGCAAGTGGGGAGATCGGACTGCACGGCGATTTTTGCTGGTAACCATTCTTTTGGGTTTGCAATATTCCCCGATAATC
>JANPBE010000190.1:0-1254 GCA_031430295.1 Phyllobacterium sp. | reverse complement strand
TTTCGGTCGGCAGCAAGCGTGAGGCAAGCACCAATATCTGCCTCATTCAGCTCTGGAAAATCAGCTAAAATATCTGTTTGGCTCATGCCGGAGGCCAAATAGTTCAGCACATCATAGACCGTAATCCGCGTATCGCGAATGCAGGGTTTGCCCGAACGACGCGCAGGATCAATCGTTATGTACTTTGCAATATCCATATTTCATGTTCGCGCAAAGCCTTCACTTGGTCAAGCGTGACGTCTGCGTTTCCAGATCTAACAGATCGTGATTGGAAACTGCGCCAACTGCGCCCTAAGTTATCAACCACAAAAGGAGAATCCCATGAGCCATATCGCCATCACACCACAGTCCGGCAAAGTCACAGTTGTTTATAAGGGCGCGGTTGTTGCTGAAAGCACCAAGGCGCTGTCCCTCAAAGAACGCTCTTACCCCGCCACAATCTATGTGCCACGCGCGGATTTGCGGGCTGAGTATTTCGTGGAAACCGATCATAAAACAGTCTGCCCGCACAAAGGCACGGCGCGTTATTGGTCGCTGAACAGCAAGGATGGTGAAGCACCCAATGCTGTGTGGGGCTATGATAATCCGAAAGCGGACGTTGCCGCGATTGACCAGCACGTCGCTTTTTATCCCAACCAAGTGGAAATTCGCGTGGAATAGTCCTCGCCCAAGTCCAATCGACATGAGGTGCGTGCCCTGCTAAGAGGCCGCCACGTTTGCTATTTCCATTGGATTTTTCATGACTGACATCATTGCCGGCGAAGTTGCCCGCCGCCGCACGTTTGCTATTATCGCCCATCCGGATGCGGGTAAAACCACGCTCACTGAAAAGCTGTTGCTGTTCGGCGGCGCCATTCAGCTTGCCGGTGAAGTGAAGGCTAAGAAGGACCGCATCAACACGCGCTCCGACTGGATGGCCATTGAGCGCGAGCGCGGCATTTCGGTCGTCACCTCCGTGATGACGTTTGAATATGAAGACGCGATTTTTAATCTGCTTGATACGCCGGGCCATGAAGATTTTGCTGACGATACCTATCGCACGCTGTCGGCTGTGGATAGCGCTGTCATGGTTATTGATGGTGCTAAAGGCATCGAGCCGCGCACATTGAAGCTGTTTGAAGTCTGCCGTATGCGCGATATTCCGATTGTTACTTTCGTCAATAAGATGGACCGCGAAGCGCGCGATCCGTTTGAAATTTTGGACGAGATTGAACAAAAGCTGGCGCTGGATACCGCGCCGATCAACTGGCCCAT
>JANPBE010000189.1:0-2723 GCA_031430295.1 Phyllobacterium sp. | reverse complement strand
GCTTGGACCGGCCAAAAGGCAAGCTGCGTTGACCGTTGTGTTACGCAATAGCGATGTGAATGCCAGATCGATGGTTTGCGAATCGCGGTATGTATAGGATCCCCGCGCCATTGTCTGGCCAGTTTCTGTTGAGGTCGATGTGAATGTACCGCCTACGAAATTTGCCGAGTTTATGCCGCGCGTATCCACCCATTCGCCGTCGATGCCAGCTGGCTTCGGCGCGACGGACACCGGTGTGCCGGGTCCATCATAGGTTTGGCACGATGCCAAAAATCCGGTCACCGCCAAGATTGCGAAATGGCTCAGTGTGCGATTCATAGTGGTAACTCCCCAATCATATTATCCGATAAAGACATCTTATGAGGGCGAAAACAAGGCTTTTGGCAAATTGACCAATAGCCTTGTCTTATATTTGATTTACTGCACAAGAACGTTTCGGAATTGCCATGGGTCTGTGAGGTCCAGATTTTCCTTGAATAGTCCCGGCCGGTCTTGAAGTGGCGTCCAATCAGTGAAGTGACCCTTGAGTTGACCAAGGTATGGCGCTTGAATTTCAAGGCAGCGCTTATAGTCAATTTCATCGGTTTCAATGATGCCTGACGCAGGGTTCTCCAACGCCCAAACCATGCCCGCCAGTACCGCCGACGTTACTTGCAGGCCGGTAGCATTTTGCCCCGGAGCCAGTGCGCGCGCTTCTTTCAGCGTCAGGCTGGAGCCATACCAGAAGGCATTTTTGCTGTGGCCATAAAGCAAAACACCAAGCTCATCCGCGCCGTCAATCAACTCACTTTCGTCCAACACATGCAGTGTTTTCTGCGGAATGCCTGCCGCGCCGAACATTTCGTCGAGCGATACGATAGCACTGTTGCATGGATGATAGGCGTAGTGCGCGGTTGGGCGGTATTTTGGTTCGCCCTTTTTGCGCGGCACAGTGTAGTAGTCCGAAATCGATATCGCTTCGTTGTGAGTAACGAGGAGGCCGAATTGCGGTCCTTCGGTAGGGCACCATGTCCGCACACGGGTGTCACCACCGGGCTGTTCCAAATAGATTGCGCAGCGGGAGCCCTTCTTGTGGCCCTTGGCGTTTTTCGGCTTCCATTTTTCATGGGTTCCCCAGCCAAGCTCGGCGGGCTGCAAACCTTCGGAGATAAAGCCTTCGACGGACCAAGTATTCCAAAACACGCCGAATGGCTTTGAGTGTTTGGTGCGCTGCGTATCGCGCTCGGCAATGTGAACGCCTTTAACGCCGAGACGCTGCATCAGCTTTGCCCAGCTTTTGCGGTCGTTAATGGCGGGTTCTTCGATAAAGGGGTCGATTGTGGCGGCAAGTTCCACCAAAGCCCGCTTGACGAACCATGACACCATGCCGGGGTTTGCGCCGCAGCAAGAAATCGCTGTCGTGCCGCCGGGATTGGTCTTGCGTTCTTTCTTCACCGTTTGGCGCAGCGCGTAGTTGGTGCGGGAGGCGCTATCGGCGGTCTTGTCGTAATAGAAGCCCTTCCATGGCTCAATAACCGTATCAATATAAAGCACGCCAAGCTCGCGGCAGAGGCGCATAATATCGAGCGAGGAGGTATCTACCGAAAGGTTGATACAAAAGCCTTGGCCTTCGCCTTTGGTCAGGAGCGGGGTGAGCAGGTCGCGGTAATTTTCCGGCGTGACGGCTTGTTGCAAGTAGGCAACGCCGCGCTCATCGAGACTGGATTTGCCGGTATCCAGCGGGTCTATGACCACCATGCGGGATTTATCAAATTCAAAATGTCGTTCTATCAGTGGCATTGTTCCGCGACCGATAGAACCGAACCCAATCATGACAATGGGACCGGTGATGTGGCCGTGGATCGGCCAATTTGCTGCTTCCAATTATGGTTCTCCTGATTTCACGGCAGATTTTTATTGTTATTGCCGGAGATTCATTAAACCACACTCATATAGGGCGCGGCAACCCCGCGATGCCATTGAGGCGGGTGAGCAACGCTTCGCGCTCGTCCTCGATGCCTTTGTAGGCAACCTCTGACGGGGAGAATGCTGCCACTTGTGCAGCAATAGCGCTTGCGAGTTTGTTGCCGTCGGGATGACTTTCAAGCATTTCCAGCGGGTCATTATGGATGCGGATGGTGAAGAGCAGGTCGCCGCTGATGGGCATTTTGCGCAGGGTTTGGCGCTCAAGGCGCAGCACGATTTGGTCGCCTTTTTCGCCGAAGCGGCGTTTTATACCGTGGTCGGAAACAGGGTGATAAAGGTTGGCATCGCCATAAAGCGACCAATTCCAGCGGATAACTGGTTGATTTGGTTGAAGTTTGTCAAACATACGGGCGATGAGTTCGGCGTTGCGCGTGCCTTCGCCAAAACCTGGCACTGGCTTGTGGATTTCGTGGATTGGCTTGCCAAATTTCTCGTGCAGGTTCCACGCTGAGGGGAAACACAGCGAGGCCGCGGCCAAGCGCCAGCCATCTTCGCCGCGCCGCATGAGAACTAAGTCTTCTTGGATTAGGCTGGCGGCGATGTGGAGGACCGGCAGCGCCTGGTTGTATAAATTGACAGTGCGCTTGGCCGGAATAATTTCCATGGTGCGGCCAGTAAGGCGGTAAGTGTCTGGAAAGATTGATAAAAGATGTGCAACGAGTGCATCTAATATTTCCCGTTGCGAGGCCTCTGTGCCGTTCTCGCTGGCCAAGACCTTATCCCGCACAGTGCCAAGCAGGCGATGTTTTTCGTCGAGA
>JANPBE010000188.1:0-3406 GCA_031430295.1 Phyllobacterium sp. | reverse complement strand
GGTATTTCCGGCGCGGGCGACGCAGGCATTTGGAGCGTTGAAGGCGCTGGCATGACGATTTCCAACAATGATGTGCATGATTGCGCCAATGGCGGCATTTTGGTGCACCGCTGGCAGGAAGCGCATGACGGGACGATGATTATTGGCAATCGCGTTTCACGCATCGGTGCGAAGAATGGCGGGACCGGACAATTTGGCAATGGAATCAATGTGTTCCGTGGCAATGATGTTATCGCAAGCGGCAATCAAGTGAGCGATTGCGCATTCTCTGCCATAAGATTCAACAGCGCCAGTGACGCGCAGATTGTGAACAATAATTGCAAGAATAGCGGCGAAACGGCGATCTATTCCGAATTCAAATTTGAAGGTTCAATCATCAGCGGCAACGTGGTGGACGGTGCGGCCAATGGCATTTCAGTTGCGAATTTTAACGAGGGCGGACGGCTGGCCATCGTTGCCAACAACATTGTGCGCAACCTTAAACTTGATGGCCCTTACCCTGCGGATGCTGCCGGATTTGGCATTGGCATTGCGGTGGAAGCGGACACTTCCGTGAGTGGAAACGTCATCGAAAATGCGCCGAGCATAGGCCTGAACATTGGCTGGGGGCCCTACATGCGCGATGTGAGCGCCACGGGCAATATCATTCGCCAATGCGGTGAAGGCATCGCTGTCACGGTCGTTGAAGGCGCTGGAAAAGCGGTCATCAACAATAATGTTTTGAGCGAAAACACCAAAGGCGCGATACTCGGCCACCGCTGGGCAGATGTTGTCACCGCTGATATGGCTATTTCTGGCAATCAAGGAATTGCCACGCTAACGGTGGAAAACAACCAAGCCGCTTAAGCCATCAACCCTGCTGGCCGCGACATGCCATATTCGATTTTGTTCCAGTTGCGCATGGGCTTGCGGGCCAGTTTGGCGTAGATTTCAGACGCATCGTTCTTGCCAAACAGCTTGGAAATAACGCCCGCAACCATGGTTTCGCAGCCGCGCGCAGAACCATCATCGCACTTTAGGGCAATGCCGAGTCCCAATTCGGGAATGGCGGCGCAATAGACGCCCTCGGCTCCCACTTTGGCGAACACGCGGTTTGGCGCGGCGCGCATCAACTCTGTGCAAGCGCGGTCTGTGCCCGCTACGTGCCAAGGTTCGGCCATGCAGGCGTTGAGCAATCTGGTCGCGGCACTTGCGCGTTCGCGTGAAAAGCCGACGCCTGTTGTCATGCGGGCAAAGCCGTGGGCGATATCTTTGAGCGGGATGGCATATGTGGGGATGGAGCAGCCATCCGTGCCGCACTGATCACTTTCGTGCGCCGCACCTGTAACGGCCTGCATCACATCGCGCACATGGTCTTGAATTTTATGGCCAGCGGAGACGTAGCCCTTGAGGTCGATACCTTCGTGGCAACCGGTGCAGAGAAAGCCTGCGTGCTTGCCCGAGCAATTATTGTGCACCGCCAGCGGTTTCACGCCGTGCGAGGCGAAATCAATGACCATCGGCTGGTCAAACGGCCAATGTGCGCCGCACTCAAAATCGGCTTCCGATAGTCCGGCTTGTTTGAGCATACGGCGTGCGGTTTCGACATGGCCGGATTCCGCTGAATGGGAAGCGCAGGCCAGCGCCAACTCTTTGTTGCCGAAGCCAAACGCATCCGCCGCGCCACTTTCGATGAGGGGCAGCGCTTGAATGGCTTTCACGGCGGAACGCGGAAATGTCGGGCGATCAATATCGCCAATTTGCATCACCAGTTTGCCGTCACCATCCACCACAGCAACAGCGCCTCGATGGCGGCTTTCAACGACTGCGCCACGCACAATTTCGACTAAAACCGGATTTTCCATGAAACACTCCAAGATAACACCCGCTTGATGCCTCAAAAACCATTGGAATAACAAGCACTATCTACGAAACGTCTGCCCGAATTACGGCTTTGCGCGTCGCGGAAAGCATGGTGGATGTCGCACTCTTTGCTTATAACTTGGCGGGTTATCACGGCTAGGTCTATGATGACGCCAAGGGGTAGCGCTGCAGATGACACGTCCGAATATTCTCATCATTATGGCGGACCAGTTCAACGGGACTTTGTTTCCTGATGGACCGGCGGATTTTTTGCACGCCCCGCATTTGAAAACGCTGGCTGCGAAGTCCGCACGCTTTGCCAACGCCTACACCGCACTGCCGCTGTGCGCCCCTGCCCGCGCTTCGTTTATGACCGGCCAATTGCCTTCGCGCACCGGCGTTTATGACAATGCAGCGGAATTTCGCTCAGATATTCCGACTTATGCTCATCACTTGCGCCGTGCAGGCTATGAGACAGCACTTTCCGGCAAGATGCACTTTGTTGGCCCTGACCAGATGCACGGCTTTGAGGAGCGGCTGACGACGGATATTTATCCCGCTGATTTTGGCTGGACGCCGGATTATCGCAGGCCGGGCGAGCGCATTGACTGGTGGTATCATAATTTGGGGTCGGTGACGGGTGCGGGAGTTGCCGAGATTACCAACCAAATGGAATATGACGACGAGGTTGCGTTTCATGCCAACCAGAAGCTCTATCAATATTCGCGTGTTTCAGATGACGCGGGCCGCCGCCCGTGGTGCCTGACGGTTTCGTTCACGCACCCGCACGACCCCTATGTGGCGCGGCGCAAATATTGGGATTTGTATGAGGGTATTCCGCAGCTTGACCCTAGCGTGGATGAGATAGCGTACGCCAATCAAGACCCTCATTCCAAGCGACTGTTAGATGCCTGCGACACGCAGAATTTCACCATTAACAAAGACCACATCCGCCGCGCGCGGCAGGGCTATTTCGCTAATATTTCCTACATTGACGATAAGGTTGGCGACCTTATCGAGACGCTTCGCGCAACGAAGATGCTGGATGATACGATTATCCTGTTCACCTCCGACCATGGCGATATGCTGGGTGAGCGCGGGCTGTGGTTTAAGATGAACTTCTTTGAATGCTCCGCCCGCGTGCCGCTGATGATTGGCGGCAAAGGCATTTCCCAACAACTCATCACTGCTCCAGTTTCGACGCTGGATATTAACCCCACACTGGCGGATTTGGCGGGCATTAACATTGCCGAAATCATGCCGTGGACGGATGGGGAAAGCCTTGTGCCTTTGATCAAAGGCGAGGTTCGCACCGTGCCTGTGCTTATGGAATATACCGCAGAAGGCAGCCAAGCGCCGCTAGTGTGCATTCGCGAAGGCGACTGGAAATTCAGCCATTGTGAGCTTGATCCGCCGATGCTGTTTAACCTGAAGGATGATCCACAGGAGCTGAATAATTTGGCGGCGGACCCTACTAATACCGATGTCGTTGCCACATGGATGGAGCGCGTTCGAGCGCGCTGGGATATGAAAGCCTTCGACAGCGCCATTCGTGAAAGCCAAG
>JANPBE010000187.1:0-2661 GCA_031430295.1 Phyllobacterium sp. | reverse complement strand
AAACAGGCGGCCGCATTCCATTTTGAAATCGACCAGCGTGATGCCAATGCCGATGAACAGGCCGCAGAGGAAATCATTGACGCGAATGGCCAGCGCCATGATGTCATCAATCTCCTGCGGAGCCGCCCAGCCAAACGCTGTAATGTGCTCTTCGGAGACCATCGGATCATCCAGCGCGTCATTCTTGTAGTAAAACTCAATGATCGAGCGCGGCAGAACAGTGCCTTCTTCAATGCCAAGTTTCTTAGCGATGGAGCCAGCGGCAATGTTGCGCACCACGATTTCAAGCGGGATGATCTCGACTTCTTTTATGAGCTGCTCACGCATGTTGAGCCGCTTGATGAAATGTGTCGGTATGCCGATTTTATTCAAGTGGGTGAATATGTGCTCGGAAATCCTGTTGTTCAGCACGCCTTTACCATCAATAACGGCGTGTTTCTTGGCGTTAAACGCTGTAGCGTCGTCCTTAAAAAACTGAATAAGCGTGCCTGGCTCCGGGCCTTCATAAAGAATTTTGGCCTTGCCTTCGTAAATGCGGCGGCGACGGGTCATGGTGTTCCTGACTTAATTACCTGATATTTTATGGTTCAATCGCGATAGATGACCCTGCGGCCTTAGACTAAAGCGACCGAGTCCTCAATTGCTGATGATTGTTTGGCGGGGCTTTTGCACGGGACAATGACGCTTGCAAGTTAAATGAGGTTATTTTTCATTGTTTTGCCCCTTTTGCTTTCGTTCTTCCTCGCTTAAATGGTATTGGAATCGAGACGCATTACTTACCGGAGCTGAATATAATGGCCGACATGAAAGACCGCGAAACCGCATTTGAGTCCAAGTTTGCGCTTGATGAGGAGTTGCGCTTCAAGGCGACCGCTCGGCGCAACAAACTGCTCGGCTTGTGGGTCGCAGGAAAGAACGGCATTTCCGGGGACGCCGCCGCTGCTTATGCTACCGAAGTGGTGATGGCGGATTTTGAGGAAGCGGGCGATGAAGATGTATTTCGCAAATTGCGAGGCGATTTAGACGCTTCTGTTTCTGATTCCGAAATTCGTACCGCGATGGTTGAACAGATGGCTGTGGCTATTGACCAAATTCAAAAGGGCTGATGCCTTTTGCAGTTAGACGATTGAAAAACCGCCTTCGGGCGGTTTTTTATTGGCTATTCTCCGAAAACCTGATTGTCTTGTGAAAACAGGAACCTATCCATGAACCTCAAGCAAAAGATTCACGCTGGCGAGACGTTGTTTACGGCTTGGTCGCTGATACCCGACCCGATCACAGTCGGCACGCTCGCCTCCAGCGCTTTTGATGTGGTGACGCTGGATATGCAGCATGGCGGGCATTCGGATGAGAGCATTTTGCGCTGCATCGGGCCGGTTATTCAAAATGGCGCGCATCCTGTGGTGCGGGTTCCTGTCGGACGATTTGATATGGCCAGCCGTGCGTTAGATTTTGGCGCTGAGGCAGTCATTGCGCCGATGATTAACAGTCTTGAGGATGCGCGAGCCTTTGCGGATTTCATGAAGTTTCCGCCTGTTGGCCAGCGCTCGTGGGGGCCGGGCAGGGCGATGGCGTTTCATGGGCATAGTGAGCCCCAAGGCTATTTCAAAGCAGCGAATAGCGAGACGCTGGCAATTGCGATGATCGAGACTCGGGAAGCGGCATTGATTATCGATGAGATTTTGGCGCTACCGGGCGTTGACGGAATTTTCGTCGGCCCGGCGGATTATTCCATCGCGTTCAGTGAAGGGCGCGAAGTGAACCCGAAAAATCTGGATATGACGGAAACGCTGCGCAGCTTTGCGGCTCGGGCAAAGAAGGCAGGTAAATTCGCGGCCAGTTTTGGCATGGATGCCAGCCATGCGAAGTTTTTAGCCACGCTTGGCTATCAGCTTATCGCTATCAGCACGGATGGTGGCTGCATGATAGCCGGTGCAAATGCGATGGTGGCGGCGGCGAAATCTAACGAAAGTTCGCTAGCCGTGGGCCAAGGCTACTGATTGTGGCGCTGTCCGCGTTGGCGAAGGCGAAGCGCAGATAGCCATCTTGGCCGTCTCCAAAATAACTGCCGGGTAATGCCAAAACGCCGTAGTCCACAGCTAGGCGCTTAGCCACGCTTTCAGAGCTCTCGTTTTTGCATCCGTGGCCGATAAACGCAAAATAGGCACCGCAAGTGGCGAGATGAAGCTGTGGCAGCGCGGCCATGATGTGGCGCAATGCTTGCTGGCGCTTCATGATCTCGGACCTGTTGGCCTCGCGCCAGTCTGTGAGCAACGGAATGGCTTCTGCGATTGCTGCTTGCGCGGAGCGTGGTGGGCAAATTTGCAAATTGTCCATGATTTTGGCAATTTCGATAATGAGTTCCGGCGCGGCGGTAATAGCGCCGAGGCGGTGGCCGGGAATGCAAAAACTCTTGGAAAATGAATAGAGTCCGATGAGATTATTCTGCCAGTCGGGTTGCGAAAACAGATGATGCAGTTCTGACTTGTCTAGGAAATCGCGATAGGTTTCGTCCAGTATGAGCCAGATATTCTTGGCGCGGCAAAGATCCAGCACTTGGCTCAGCAGCGTTGCTGGATAGATCGCACCCGTGGGATTATTAGGCGATACGAGTGCCAAGGCTTTGGTGGTCGGCGTGATCGCGGCGGCGATGGCGTCCAG
>JANPBE010000186.1:0-3378 GCA_031430295.1 Phyllobacterium sp. | reverse complement strand
CAAAAGCCCGATGGCATTATTGCCGCGACACCGAACCAACTACACGCATCAAACGGGCTCGCGGCTGTCGCTGCTGGCATTCCCATACTAATTGAAAAACCTATTACTGATGATGTTGCCTCCGCGGCGGAATTGGTGGAGCGACTGGCAACTGAATATGTAGCTGCGAAGGCCAAAATCTGCGCGGGTTAGGTATTCGAATTTGACTTGATGTATTAGGGTTGCAAACTTGGTTAGTGCCGATTAAATCGAAGAGACGTGCCGCTTTAGCTCAGTTGGTAGAGCACATCATTCGTAATGATGGGGTCGTGTGTTCGAGTCACATAAGCGGCACCACCCACCATGATAGGTTGTTTCGTTATATCAGACCTTTGGTCTTGAACTTGCGGAACATACAGTCCAAATTAAAGTTCATAAATCATCTGGGAGGGTGCGATGAAGAAGGCAATTGTTGCGAATAAAGCCGCGGACGCGGGACAGACATTTAAAGTTTGGCTGAAAAGCTATCATCCTGATGTTCCACATGAACTTCCGGCGTCTCAATTTTCCAGTGTATCTGACTTGTTGGTTGATGCGTGCAAACGTTTTGCCTCGAAGCCTGCCTTTCAGCTTATGGGCAAATCGCTGACCTATGCGCAGGTCGAGAGTGAGTCGGCGGCATTCGGCGCTTTCCTGCAGTCGCGCGGCTTGGCTAAAGGCGCGCGCGTGGCGCTGATGATGCCGAATGTGTTGCAATATCCCGTGGCAATATTAGGCGCGCTTCGCGCTGGCTACGCGGTGGTAAATGTTAACCCGCTGTACACCCCGCGCGAACTTGAACATCAGTTGAAGGACAGCGGCGCGGAAGCCATTGTTGTGCTCGAAAATTTCGCCTCCACTGTTCAAGCCGTGGTGGCTAATACCGCCGTCAAAACTGTTATTGTTGCCTCGATGGGCGACATGCTTGGTCTTAAGGGTCACGTCGTCAATTTTGTTGTGCGCCATGTGAAGAAGATGGTTCCTGCTTTTAGTCTGGCCAATCATATCACTTTCAAAGATGCGCTGGCTGCGGGCCGCGCCCGCTCGCTGGCGTTGGTTCCCATCGCCTCTAGCGATGTCGCCTTCCTGCAATATACCGGCGGCACAACCGGCGTTTCCAAAGGCGCGACGCTGACCCATGCCAACATCATGGCCAACATTGCGCAGAATTCTGCGTGGCTAAAGCCGGTGTTTGATAAGCGTGGCACGCCGGATGATCTCACCTTTATTTGTGCACTCCCGCTCTATCATATTTTCGCGCTCACCGTTTGTATGATGATGGGCATGGATTTGGGTGGCAAGAATGTGCTCATTCCGAACCCGCGCGATATTCCGGGTTTTGTTAAAGACATCACTAAGGAAAAGCTCCATGTGTTCCCGGGGTTGAATACGTTGTTCAACGCGCTTCTCAACAATGAGGATTTCCAAAAGCTGGATTTCACACCAATGTTGCTGACACTCGGCGGCGGTATGGCGGTGCAAAGCGGCGTGGCGGAACGTTGGCAAAAGCTGACCGGCTACGCCATTCATGAGGGTTATGGCCTCTCCGAGACCTCGCCTGTGGCCAGTGCCAATCGTTTCGATGTGCCTTTGTACACAGGCAATATTGGCCTTCCTCTGCCCTCGACAGATTTTGCCATTCGCGATGATGACGGCAAGGACATGCCGCGCGGCGAAGTGGGTGAAATTTGTATTCGCGGGCCGCAGGTGATGGCCGGCTACTGGCAGCGCCCCGATGAAACCGCCAATGTGATGACCAGCGATGGCTATTTCAAATCCGGCGATATGGGCTTCATGGATGAGAACGGCTACACCAAAATTGTGGACCGCAAGAAAGACATGGTGCTGGTTTCCGGCTTCAATGTTTACCCCACCGAGGTAGAAGATGTCGTGGCAAAAATTCCTGGTGTGCTGGAATGTGCGGTGATCGGCGTGCCGGATGCCAACTCAGGTGAAACTGTGAAATTATTCGTGGTAAAGAAGGATGAAGCGCTGACCGAGGCGGCCATCCGCGAACATTGCGCCACGCAATTGACCAACTACAAGCGTCCGAAATATATCGAGTTCCGCAAGGATTTGCCGAAGAGCAATGTAGGTAAGATATTGCGAAGAGAGTTGCGGGATAAGCCTTCTGCTTAGTATTGAGTAGCGTGGCTAGGCAATGCCCAGCCACGCAGGCAACTCCGCAATAGAACCAAGAACGGCATCGGAGTCTTGGCTCAGCACATCATGCGTGCCCGTTCCGGTAAGCACGCCTATTGCAAAACCTGCGCCAGCGTTGCGGGCCATTTCTATGTCATGACTGTTATCGCCGATGACCAGCACTTCATGCGGCAATAGGCCCATATCGTTACAAAATTTATGAACCGGTTCGGCATGAGGCTTGGGATTTGCCACGCTGTCATAACCAAGCACGGCCACAAACTTATCCCGAATACCGAAGCGCACCAGCGTGTTTTCGGCTGATTGCTCAAGGTCATTGGTCACAACAGCCAACATGATGCCCGCCGCATATAGTGTGTCGATTGTTTCGTGCAGGCCAGCCACGGGCACGGCGGAGACGGGGCCTTCTTCAATAAACGCCTTGTCCAAACGCGCACGCCAGAAGGCAAATTCTTGCTCGCTGACATCAGGCAACCATAGGCGTACAATTCCTGGCGTCGTGCCAGCGGCCAATTCGGAGCCTGCAATAAAGCTATTGCTGGCGCTATCATAGCCGCCGATTTCGAGCAGGCGGTTGGCATGGGTGTTATCGCCCTTGGCGACTTCCAAAGCTAAGGTTTTATAAAGTTCGTGCCATGTGCCGTTGAAATCAATCAGGGTGCCGTCTTTATCGAAGAGGATGGCTTTGATGGCGGCTTTTTTTGCTGTGGTCATGACTCTAACGACCCTGCTTTCGCCGTCTTGGATGGCTTGGCTGCAAGCAATTTCAGCAGATCATCGCCGCGCCTTACAAAACGCACATGGCGGCGGGTGAGGATGCGGCCGGCTTGCGGGGCGGTGATGATAGTTTCCGCGCTTGGGTTGCCGACCTCGTGAACCATTGTCACCAGCTTTTGGCCCTCACTGACCACATCGCCGATTGTGACATGGTAAAACACCATGCCGCCGATGGGTGCACGGACCATTTCGACATTTTCCAGCGGCGTGATAGGGCCGGTGAAAGAGGACATATCGAGCGTGCTTTTGCCGCTTATCGTACCGCGATGGACGAGAAATTCGTACAAGCCTTTGCCATCTGCCTGACCCTTTTCGGCAGAAACATCGGCGAGGCCTGCAAACTCAATCGTGGTTACGGCGCGGCGCAGATAGTGCGGTGCATCGGCTTTGGTGGCCAGCAGCGGGTGCGCGGCAGCTTCC
>JANPBE010000185.1:0-8384 GCA_031430295.1 Phyllobacterium sp. | reverse complement strand
GTTACAAAATGCAAAATAGCGACTGGTGAGACATGAGCGATTACGCACCGACAATTTCTATCCGCCTGCCTGATGACTCCCGCGCGCGCTTGGATGCGGCTACACGGCTTACCAACCGCTCCCGCTCTTATTTAATGAAGGAAGCGCTGGATCGCTATTTGGTTGACGTTGTGCGGCAAGAAGAGCAGATAACCAACACAATAGCAAAATCAGGATTGCTTGCCCTCGAAGGCAAAGGCGCCCGCGTTGGAAAAACGCGATCCCGCGAAGAGATTGACAGCCATATTCGTTGGCTACGTGACAATGGATGAAATTCGAGCAGGTACGCTGGTTTATATTGATACTAATGTGTTCGTCTATTTTATCGAAGCCGCGCCTGGATTTTATCCTGGAGTGAAGTCTTTATTTGAGCGCATCGCAGCCGTTGGCGCTACCATACTAACGAATGAATTGACGCTGGCGGAGTGCATTTATTTGCCTAGTCGTGAGAGCGACCATGAACTTGTAGAACTTTACCAAACTCTGTTTGATGGAAGCAGTGATGTTAAAATGTTACCACTCAATGGCGCATTAGCATCTCGTGCGGCGCTTGCCGGCGGTGTGCTTGGCCTCAAACTGATGGATGCCATCCACTATCTTTCAGCCTTAGAAGCGGGATGTGATGTCTTTGTTACGGGCGATGGAGCGTTCAAGTCTGGCCCATCAATGACCGTTATCAAGGTTGCGTCATAAAGCCCAATAGGCTATCCCGCGCCTTCCCGTCCCTTCCCCTCTTTTCCGGATTTGATAATGCTGAAACCTCAACTGGTTATTTTTGATTGCGACGGTGTTTTGGTCGATAGCGAGATATTGGCTTCCAAGATTGAGGCCAAGCTGCTGACTGATGCCGGTTATGAAATCACCCATGAGGAAATGTCTGAGCGCTATGCGGGCATGACGTGGAAGCAGATTTTACTGGATGTAGAAAAGACGGCGGGCATTCCGCTTTCGGCGAGCCTGCTTGATCGCTCAGAAAAGCTGGTGGATTTGGCGCTGGCAAACGAGCTCGACATGATCGAAGGCGCCGATCGCGCAGTGAAGCGTATCAAGCTGCCAAAGTGCATTTGCTCCAATTCCGGCAGCGAGCGGCTGAAGATTTCGCTGACCCGCACCAATCTCATCAACCTGTTCGAGCCGCATATTTTTGCTGCCTACGAGGTGGGAACGAAGCTCGGCAAGCCGGACCCGAATGTGTTTCTCTATGGTGCCGCGCAGTTTAACGTGGACCCTGCCCGCACAATTGTTGTTGAGGATTCCATTCCCGGTGTTCGTGCCGCGAAGGCCGCAGGTATGCGCGTCATCGGCTTCACGGGAGGCTCGCACACTTATGTTGGCCACGGCGAGCGGCTGACAGAGGCGGGCGCGGAAACGGTGATAAACCGCCACGCGCTGCTGCCGCAAATGATTGAGGCGATGGCGGAGTGGCGGGAAGAGGATTGAGTTGCGACTGGCAGGCACTGTCAGCAGCGCAGGCACTTGGCTCGTATTTTCTGCAGTGAATAGAATCAGATGCGGTAAAGCCTTCGCAACTTGATTCAATGTAGGGCCACAATGTCGTATCTCGAAAATCTGTCCATCTTTGCCGTGCTGTTGTTTGGCATCATCATAGTGCCCGGCATGGACATGCTGTTTGTTATCACCAACGCGCTCACCGGCGGGCGCAAGGCGGGGCTGGCGGCGACGGCGGGGATTACCTTTGGCGGGATATTTCACACGCTGCTCGGCGCGGTGAGTGTCGGCGTTTTGTTGAAACTTGCGCCCTCGCTTTTCACCGTGATGATCTTTATTGGCGCAGCCTATATGGCATGGATTGGAGTTAGCCTTATCCGCAGTTCGATTGTTATTGACGCGGTGGATGGGCAGACGAAGCGCTCACTACTGGTGGCCTTCCGGCAGGGCGCGATCACCTGCATTTTGAACCCGAAAGCCTATATGTTTGTGCTTTCGGTCTATCCGCAATTTATGAAACCGCAGTACGGCGGCATCCTTGGCCAAGCACTTGTGATGGGCATTATGACCGCTATCATTCAGTTTTCCATCTACGGCGCACTAGGGCTGGCTGCAGGTAATGCTCGGGATTTTTTGCTGACCAATCCACGATTCACGATCCTCATCGGGCGCGGAGCGGGGTGGTTGTTTATCGTGGTTGCGGTGCTGACGGCGTGGCACGGGTGGGCGGCGCTTTAGGCCGGAAGCAACCCTTCCAAATAATGCGTCCCAATCCCGAACTGCTGCTTGGCTTTATTGAGCGAAGCCCGCAACGCTGCGGCCTTCTTATCTGATACAGCCTGCTTCGAAGCCACGATCATTACGTTCTTCGGCGTATGCGTATCGGATATAAACTCGAACAAATTGGTCTTGTAGCCGGAAAGCTCCATCAGCTCGCCGCGCATGCCGTCTGTTACCATTTCGGCGATGCGCTCGACGTAGGTGCCATATTTTAGCAGGAAATCGAGGTCGCTTTTGCCCTGCCCTTTTTCCATTTCGCGGCGGATTTGTTTGTGGCAGCAGGGCGCTACGACGATGAGCGCAGCATCGGCGTTTATGGCTTTGGCGATGGCATCGTCGGTGGCTGTGTCGCAGGCGTGCAATGCGATGACGATGTCTGCGCCGGTGCAATCGAAGCCCTCAATCGTGCCTTCGACGAAGTTTAGGCCCGTGAAATTGCTGCCGAAGGCCACCTGATTGCATAGTTTTACCAAGTCAGGGCGGAACTCGACGCCGGTGATTTCGGCAGCAAGTTTCATTTTGTTTGTGACGTGGTCGTAGAGCGCAAAGGTGAGATAGCCCTTGCCTGCACCCATGTCGATGATCTTGAGCGGGCGGAACTCATCCAGCCTTTCAGGCGGCAACTGCTTGATAAGATTGTCTAAAATCTCGATGTATTTGTTGATCTGGCGGTATTTGTCTTGGCTCGTCGGCAAAATATCGCCGCGGGCATCCGCTAATCCCAGCGCGCGCATCCAGCCTGCGCCGCCGCCGACGATGCGGTTTTTGGCGCGGTTATGATCTAGTTGAGGCGCTTTGGTTTCAGTTGGCGGATGGCGGTGCAGCGCGTGGCCTGCGCCTTGGCGCGTGAGCTGCAAATCGGCTTCCAGCGTGAACAGACGGCCATTGGCGAACTTATCTGACAGGAAGGCAGTGACCATCGCCATCGCCTCATCGACTGTGTAGTTTTTCACAATGTCATTGGTTTTGTGATGGTAGGTGAAGGAGAGTTTCATCTCGCCTTTGATGACCAGCGGGCGGGCATCAATGCTCTTCAAATCGCCAGCGGATTCCGTTGGCTTGTTGAGGCTTAACTTTGCAAATGTGGATGCGGCCACCGCGTCACGCGCGGCGGTGAGCCATTCGGCTAATCGTGGATCTGTGCTCATTGATAAGGGGCGTTAGCCCGCAACTTTCTTCTTGGTCTTTGGTGCTTTTGGCGCGCCTTCATCGAAGCCGACGAAAATCTGAATGGCTTTGGCAGACTCAAGCGGCACGGCGCCATTTGGATCATTGAAAACAAACTGAGTGGCGGCGTCGCTCGGGTTTACCGTGACTTGGAACTGTTGCAACTGCGAATAAAGCACGTTGGTTCCGTCTGTGACCATTGCCACGCGGATTGGCAGTGTAACGGATGCACCGGAGGCTTTTGGCCCTGGAACCACGCGCCCAGCAACCGCGACGTTGATGGTCAACATACCATTTGCGCGTGAGCAGGAACGGGTTACATCCGATATGGAGGCTTGATAGATCGCCAGTGCAGGATCTTTGCTGCCGTCTTCCTTTTCGGCACCTTTAGCGTAGGATGTGAAATAGGCGGTGCCCTCGCGCAGGGTTACTTGAGGACAGAAGCCGGTCAGCTCCGACTGCAAAATCCGCTGTTCTTGCGCCTTTGCTTCCGTGTTGCCACCTAGATTTAGAGCGCCGCCGGTATCGCCGGTGTTACAAGCGCTCAATGCTGCGCCAACAGCTAAAAAAACTGCAAACTTTGCGAGTGGATTTCCGGAAATTCTCATCATTGTAGTTCTTTCCATTACAGCAGCACTTGGTCTATAGGACGGCCACGAATAAAATGCACCAGTTGCGGACCATCTTTCCGCTTTCCGGCGCTTTTTTGACAGCGTGGACCTTTTCCTGCGCGTGATAATTCATTTTGCTCTGTTTTATCAGTGAAGAGCAAGTGTTGTTGTTGAGAGAAAATTTGATGCGCTATATTTCTACACGCGGCGAGGCTCCCATCCTCAATTTTTCAGATGCACTTTTGGCTGGACTAGCCAGAGACGGCGGTCTGTATCTGCCGGAGACTTGGCCGCAGTTTTCTAAAGCTGATATCTCAGCACTCTCCGGCAAATCTTATCAGGATATCGCCTTTGCAGTGCTGACGCCGTTTGTTGAGGGTGAAATTGCCCCTGCTGCGATGCGCAATATGATTGATGAGGCCTATGGCACATTCCGCCATGATGCGGTTTGTCCATTGGTTCAGACAGGACCGAACGAATTTATCGCCGAACTTTTCCACGGACCAACGCTGGCGTTCAAAGATGTGGCGATGCAGCTTTTGGCGCGGCTGATGGACCATGTGCTGACGGAACGCGACCAGCGCGCGACAATCGTTGGCGCGACCTCCGGCGACACGGGCGGCGCGGCGATTGATGCGTTTGCTGGGCGTAGCCGGACGGACATGTTCATACTGTTTCCGCATGGCAAAGTATCGCCTGTACAGCAGCGCCAGATGACGACCTCGAAAGCTGACAATGTGCATGCGCTGGCGGTTGAGGGCAATTTTGATGATTGTCAGGCGCTGGTGAAGGCTATGTTCAACGATCATAAATTTCGCGATCATTTGCAGCTTTCCGGTGTTAATTCGATCAACTGGGGCCGTATCATGGCCCAAGTGGTGTATTATTTCTCCACCGCTATTTCGCTGGGCAGCCCGCACCGCAAAGTGTCGTTCACGGTTCCAACAGGCAATTTCGGCGATATTTTTGCTGGCTATGTGGCCGTGAAAATGGGTCTGCCGATTGAGCGGCTGATTATCGCCACTAATGACAATGATATTTTGGCACGCACGTTTGAAACGGGTGCTTACGAAATGCGCGGTGTGATGCAGACCACCTCGCCTTCAATGGATATTCAAATTTCGTCTAACTTTGAGCGGTTGTTGTTTGAAACCCATGATCGCGATGCCGCCGCCGTGTGCCGTATGATGGCTGGGCTTTCGCAATCCGGCAGTTTTTCGATTGAGACGGGACCGCTGGGCGTGATGCGCGAGTTGTTTGGCGCAGGACGTTCTACAATGGCTGAGACTGCCGAAGTAATCGCCAATATGATGAAAAGCGACGGCTATCTGGCTGATCCGCACACGGCTGTGGGCATCAAGGTGGCGCGAGATCAAAAGGCTTCGCAGACGCCTATGATCGTGCTTTCAACTGCCCATCCGGCTAAGTTCCCGGACGCAGTGAAGGCAGCAAGCGGCATTTATCCGGCTTTACCACATTTCTTATCTGACCTGATGGAGCGCAAAGAACAGTTTACAGTGCTTTCTTCTCAGCTAGAATTGGTGCAGAAGCATATACAAGAGCACGCGCGGGTTCTAAAGGCCTGACAGTAGTTGCGATAAGCGGGAGAGAGCCTGAATGGGCGTTAATGTCAGTACGCTGGCCAATGGTATTATTGTGGCCACAGAAAATTTTCCGAATATTGAAAGCGTAGCGCTGGGTATTTGGGTCAAATCCGGTTCGCGCAGTGAGACTGAAAGCGAACATGGCATCGCTCATTTGCTCGAACACATGGCCTTTAAGGGCACAAATAAGCGTAATGCGCGGCAAATTGCCGTAGACATTGAAGATGTAGGCGGCGAAATCAACGCGGCTACCAGCGTTGAAACAACGTCTTACTATGCCCGCGTGTTGAAAAATGACATGCCGCTGGCGATTGATATTTTGTCAGATATTTTGACAGACTCGCAGTTTGAACCGACTGAGCTAAAGCGCGAGCAGCATGTTGTGTTGCAGGAAATCGGCGCGGCGCACGATACGCCGGATGATGCGGTTTTCGACCGATTCACTGAGACGGCTTACAAAAAGCAGACGCTTGGCCGCGCCATTTTGGGCACGCCGGAGTCCGTTGAGCGCGTCACCTCGCAAGAATTACATGATTTTATCAAGCGGCAATATGCGGGCGAGCGCATGGTGGTTTCGGCAGCTGGCGCTATCAACCATGAAGAATTCGTGGCGGAAATCGAAAAGCGGCTTGGCACGTTTCAGGCAAAATCTGATGCCTTTGTCCCCGAACCTGCGACCTATATCGGCGGCGATTACCGCGAAGAGCGCGATTTGATGGACGCGCAATTTTTGCTCGGCTTTGAGGGCAAGGCCTACCATGTGCGCGACTTTTATGCCTCGCAGCTTTTATCGATGATCCTTGGCGGCGGCATGTCATCACGGCTGTTCCAAGAGGTGCGCGAAAAGCGCGGCCTTTGCTATTCGGTTTATGCGTTCCATTGGGGCTTTTCAGATACCGGACTTTTCGGCATTCACGCCGCGACTGGCGAAGAGGATTTGCCACGGTTGATACCGGTGCTGTTATCGGAACTACGGCGCGCGGCGGTTGATATTAGCCAAGACGAGGTTGACCGTGCCCGCGCGCAATATCGTGCCAGCCTACTTATGTCCGGCGAAAGCGCGGCCAGCCGCGCGGGGCAAATTGCCCGCCAGATTATGCTGTTTGGTCGGCCAGTTGACAATGAAGAGCTGATGGACCGCTTGTCGAACATCACTGTTGAGCGCTTACGTGATCTTGCAGGCCGTCTGTTCCTAGATACCGTACCGACGGTTTCCGCGATTGGCCCGATCAGCAAATTGCCGTCTTACGAGGATATTTGTGCCGGTCTAAAATCTAATGGCGCGGCAAGCGCAACCGTCAATTAATCTCGGTATTCGGGCATGTTTTTTGGCCTAATCCGCGAAAAACCTCTCGTGATAGCCAGCGGACAATTGGTAGAATTGCGTTATCCTCACCGGACAAACTACGGCGAATGGGCAAAACTTCGCGCGGACAGCGCCGATTTTCTCGAACCGTGGGAGCCAAGCTGGACGAGCGACGAGTTGTCAAAAGCCGCTTACAAGGCACGCCTCCATCGCGCCCGCACAGAATTGGAAAACGGCACGGGGCATGTGTTTTTCATATTTGACAAATCAATTGGTAAGCTCGTTGGCGGTATCAGTCTGGGAAACATTCGCTATGGAATGGCGCGATCCGGCCAGATTGGCTATTGGATGGGGGAGGCATATGCTGGCAAGGGCCTCATGCAGGATGCTGTAAAAACGTTGATATCATTCGGATTTGATAGACTTAATTTGCACCGCCTTGAAGCTGCCTGTATCCCAAGCAATGACAGGTCTATCGCAGTTTTAGAGAAAACTGGCTTCACAAGAGAAGGTCTGTTGAAATCCTACCTCAAGATCAATGGAAAATGGCAGGATCATTTGCTTTTTGCGATCATATCAGGGTTAAACGAGTGACGATAAAAAGGCACATTATGACTTTCAACAGGGGCACAGAAAAACAGCGATGGATGGCAAAAGCGTACGCGCTTTTGGCAGGGCTATTGTTTGTCATTTTCGCCCTGCCCGCGTTTGCCGTAGAGCCAATTAAAATCACTAAGGAAGACACAGCCATTGATCTTTCACGGGCGGTGCAAATATTTGCTAATCAAGGCGATAAGTTCAGCGTTTCCACAGCGCCCGGTATAGATGGCATCGTGCGGCGCATCGAAGTGGAAGGCGCATCCGATAAGACCAGTGGTGACTGGGCAGTTTTCGCACTTGCCAACGCTACTGACACGCAGATTGATCGCCTCATCGTCGCGCCGCACTACCGGCTGGCGAGCTCCGGCTTTATTTGGCCGGACTTGGGGTCCACCCGTATTGTCTCCATTACGCCCAGCGAAGGCTTTGCGCTGGACCGGCAAGTCAGCCCTGATGCCGACGTTTTTCACGTCACGTTAAACCCCGGCACAGTCGTGACATTTGTGACCGAGTTGACGTCGCCAAAATTGCCGCAAGTCTATTTGTGGGCGCCTGATACCTACAAAGACACGGTGAACGCTTACACGCTTTATCGCGGCATTGTTCTTGGTATTGCCGGATTATTGGCGCTGTTTCTAACTATCCTTTTCGTGGTCAAAGGGACCGCACTTTTTCCCGCAACGGCAGCGCTGGCATGGTCTGTATTGGCCTATATTTGCGTAGATTTCGGCTTTTTGACCAAGTTAATCGCGCTCGCTCCCGGGAGTGAACAGACATGGCGGGCCGCAACAGAGGTTGGATTGGCGGCAACGTTGGTGGTGTTTCTCT
>JANPBE010000184.1:0-6062 GCA_031430295.1 Phyllobacterium sp. | reverse complement strand
ACCAATACTGCCACTGCCACGCCCAACCAAATGGAACCAATGGCGACAAACGGTACATTCAACACCGCCACCAACGCCAACAGAAGAGCCAAAACCGCCTGCCAATTTACCTTCACAGTCATGCTGGACGCCCCCCCATGCGGGTGTTGACGAAACGACCGACAATATCGACTATCACCACCAACAGCACAGCAACGACAGAGCCTGCGAAGAGCGCGGCGAATACGTCGATGGTTTGCGAATAATAAGAGCCCGCCAGAAGTTTCGCGCCAATGCCCGCCACCGCGCCGGTCGGCAATTCACCGACAATGGCGCCGACGAGGCTGGCGGCGACGGCGACTTTGATTGACGTGAAGAAAAACGGAATGGACGCCGGAACACGCAGCTTCCAAAACGTTTGGCTAGGCGAGGCGCTATAAGTACGCATTAAATCCAAGTGCATCAAATCCGGCGAGCGCAGCCCTTTAACCATGCCAACGGTGACTGGAAAGAACGACAGATAGGTTGAAATCAACGCCTTGGGCAAAATGCCTGTAACGCCGACTGCCGCCAAAATAACAATAATCATCGGCGCTACTGCGAGCATCGGAATGGTCTGGCTGGCAATAATCCACGGCAGAAATGAACGCTCAAGCGCCGGAATATGGACAATGCCAACGGCAATCACCACGCCCAAAATAGTGCCCATTAAAAAGCCCAACAGCGTGGACGACAGCGTGACCCACGCATTGTAAACCAAACTGCGCTTGGATGTGATCGGCACGGTGAAGGTGTTTTTATACAGATTTTCAAACACTTGATGCGGCGCTGGTAGGGTTGGCTTCGGCTGCGCCATAGTCTGGGCAATAAATTCACTTGTGGTAACCGTAACCTTTGAGCGCTCGTTTTGATCGCGCTGAAAGGGAGCGTTCATGGCATAGGTGGCGAAATACCATGCGATGATTATGGCAACGACAATTGTGCCCACGGGGATGAGGCGGTCTTTTATGAATGAGCCGCTCATTGGTAGGCCCCTCGTGAGAGAAGAAAATCGCGGGCCTTGGCGCTGCCCCTCATCCGACGCTTCGCGCCACCTTCTCCCCGTAAGGTACGGGGAGAAGGGGAGTTCAGATGTTTGTGATTGGCTGTCTTCTCCCCGCCGCTTGCGGGGAGAAGATGCCGACAGGCAGATGAGGGGCAGCGCCGAGGTGCGGCGATTGTCTCAATCATCATAGCTATGCCCCGCCCGCAGCCCGTCGCGTACCTGCTGGGCTATCTTCAAAAACTCCGGCGTTTCACGGATTTCCAGCGGGCGGTCGGCTCCTAAATTGCAATCAATAATTTCGTGAATTTTGCCCGGACGCGGGCTCATGACGACGATTTTTGTTGATAGAAACACCGCTTCCGGAATGGAGTGGGTGACGAAGACGGCGGTCTTTTTGGTCTTGGCCCACAGTTTCAAAAGCTGCACATTGAGATGATCGCGCACGATTTCATCCAGCGCACCGAAAGGTTCGTCCATTAGAAGCATGGCTGGTTCAACCGAAAGCGCACGAGCGATAGACGCGCGTTGCTGCATTCCGCCGGATAGTTGCCAAGGAAACTTTTTCTCAAAGCCAGCCAAATTTACCAGCGCAATATTCTCACTAACACGCCGCGCAACTCCCGCTCTGTCCAGCCCCATCACCTCAAGTGGCAAGCCAACATTGGCCTCAATGGTACGCCAAGGAAACAGCGCTGCCTGCTGGAAAACATAGCCATAAGCACGTTTTTCCCGCGCCTGATTGGGCGTCATGCCGTTGACAGTAATCGTGCCGCCCGTAGGTTTTTCAAGATCGGCAATCACCCGCAAAAGCGTGGTCTTGCCACAGCCTGACGGACCAATGAGCGAAACGAATTCGCCCTCGTTGATATCGAGATTAATATTCGACAGCGCATGGACCGGCCCGTCATTTGTGGTGAAGGTGAGCGAGAGATCGCGGGCGGAGATGACGGGGCTTGGAGCAATCATATGTTACCCTCGAAGATTCCTAAGTCACTCGCCCTCTTCAAGCCTATGAAACCAACGACCGAACGGGCTTGATCACTTGACAAAATAAACATTTCATCTGCGGGATCGCTGCTCGCAACTACTGTCGCTAATCCGCTGGTCGCAATGTCGCATGACACTCCATTCTCTACAAAACCGCTAACTTCATCGATCATTACCGAACGAGGAAGCCTTGCTCCTCCATTTAGCACTATTCCGTTCGCTGCGGCTGTGGCAGCTAGCGCTATGGCTTGCCTTGGGCTGAAACTACGTCGAACTCTTGGGAACACCTGCGTAGGGCGTGGCTTGAATCGTGATGAAGGCTTTAGTACTACTGATCGCATCTGCCCTATTGCCAATACAAATCTGTTGAGTGTCGCGGTTTCCGGATCATCCTCAGGAATGCCACCGAGTGTAGCGGCATGGCGCTTAAGTGAAAAAGGTGAAGGCCCGGACAATGAACCGCCGCCCGGAGCCCGATTGGTTAGAAACCCACCTTCATGCAGTCGCTTATGTTGCGCGATAAGGGCTTCTTCTCGTCCCAAGGCTGATAATGCATCGTCAAAGAAAGTATCAATTTCATAGTGGAGGTTCTCTCCAGACCTGCTGATTGCCCTAATGACATTTAGTTTGTGGGCGTTAGATTTTCGGCCGTTTGGATGACGTGCTTCGTTCTCATGTTGCAGAACACGAAGGCCAGTACCCTTGCCGACATAAAAAGGGCGGCCATCAGGACGGCGAAGGATGTAGGTATAGCTGCCTGCGTTGCCCGAAAGGAATTTAAGACAACCTTCCCTATCGCCCTGAAATAGAGGTAATTTCACTTGATTCTCCACCCTCACACCCCGCTCGCCGGAATACCCGTGCGCTCAACCTTCCTCGGAGCCACAACTTCCTTCCATTTCGACAGCGCCACATTCACCGGCGCGTTGGCCCCGCGCCCGACAAACTCGCCTCGCCCTACTTCCACTTCCACCTTGCCATCATTGATCGACACATGGCCGCGCGTAAGCACATATTTCGGCAAGCCCGTCAGTTCCATGCCTTCAAACACATTGTAGTCAATGACGGATTGCTGGCTCTTGGCATGAATGGTCTTGGTCTTTGTCGGGTCCCACACCACAATATCCGCGTCCGCGCCTTCAACAATCGCACCCTTCTTGGGGTACATGTTGAGGATTTTGGCGATGTTGGTGGAGGTGACTGCGACGAACTCGTTCATCGTTAGACGGCCTGTGTTGACGCCCTTGGTCCAAAGCACCGGCATACGGTCTTCAAGCCCGCCGGTGCCATTCGGAATCTTGGTAAAATCACCAACGCCGAAGCGCTTTTGCGTTGTCGTGAAGGCGCAATGATCTGTCGCCACCACTTGCAGCGAGCCGGATTGCAGGCCAGCCCATAGCGAATCCTGATGCGCTTTATTTCTGAACGGCGGCGACATCACGCGCTGCGCGGCGTGGTCCCAATCCTTATTGGCATATTCTGAATCATCCAGCGTTAAATGCTGCACCAACGGCTCGCCATAAACCCGCATACCTTTTTGGCGCGCGCGGCGGATGGCCTCGTGCGCGGGCTCGCAGCTTGTGTGCACCACATATAGCGGCACGCCCGCCATATCGGCAATCATAATAGCGCGGTTGGTCGCCTCGCCCTCCACTTCCGGCGGGCGAGAAAAAGCGTGCGCCTCGGGCCCATTGTTGCCCTCGGCGAGCAACTTCTGCTGCAATTGCGCCACCACATCGCCGTTCTCCGCATGAACCAGCGGCAGCGCACCAAGCTCGGCGCAGCGCTTAAACGATGAATACATTTCATCATCATTCACCATCAGCGCGCCCTTATAGGCCATGAAATGTTTGAACGAGGTGATGCCCTTATCCACCACTTGGGCCATCTCATTAAACACCTGCTCGCCCCACCATGTGATGGCCATATGAAACGAAAAATCACAGCAGGCTTTGGAGGTTTTATTGTCCCACATCGTCAGCGCTTCGAGCAGCGATTGGCCCGGCGCAGGCAGACAGAAATCCACCACCATCGTCGTCCCGCCGGAGAGTGCAGCCCGCGTGCCGCTCTCAAAATCATCCGCCGAGTAGGTACCCATGAATGGCATTTCGAGATGCGTGTGCGGATCGATACCGCCGGGCATGATGTAACAGCCGGTTGCGTCTAGAGTTTTGTCGCCGCTAAGGTTTGCGCCGATCTCGGCGATCTTGTCGCCTTTGATGAGAACGTCCGCTTTGTAAGTGCGGTCAGCGGTGACGATGGTTCCGTTTTTGATGACTGTGGACATATTCAACCCTCACCTTGCGTTTTATTTGATGTCTGCGACAGGCGCAGCTTTCCCTGTGGTGTGAAAAACAATTCGCTAAATTTTGATTTAGAGATTTTTTTTGATGAGCGCCAATTTCCGTCTATTTCCGAAAAAGTTTTCTCTATCATTAAGAATCTTTCTCCAACCGCGGCAATAATATTGTTCACCAACGCGCTTAGTTCATCTTTCTCCAATATTTTTGAATAAAGACCACCGACAAGGGTTGATGCCGAATTCCAACCAGCGTCACCTGTTGAAGTGTCCGCCTCCCAAATTTTTACATCTAGGCTGTTTAAGTCAGTCGCATACCTGATTTTATCCATTTTATAGTAAAAATATAGGACTATCGAAAACAAGAAGCGTTTTTCGGCAAAGTCCTCTGACAGCGCTGAGTAAGTTTCGGCGTCCATTTTTGTTAACGTTCGATCACCTGCTAGCGTAGATCTATCACTAAAGAAGACGTTAAACGCTTTCTGTATTTTTTCATCACTATTTGAGAAGGCAATTTCATCTCTCAATTTGACAAAAATTCTAATGTAGTCTTCGTGAATTGTTCTTATAGAATTATATAGTCTTTTGTAATTTTGAAGTTTCTCATTTTTGCTCTTAAACGCTCGACCACGAATATCTGCCATAACTTTTTTAAAGAGATCATAGGCATTGCTAGCGTCTTCGACTGAATATTGGCTCACCCCACCACCCCCGCAGTCTCAACCGCCGCATGGAACAGCACATCCGCGCCTGCAGCCGCCCATTCCGGCGAAATCTCCTCTGCCTCATTGTGGCTTAGCCCGCCAACACACGGGCACATGATCATCACTGTTGGCGCGACGCGGCTGGTCCAGCAGGCGTCGTGGCCGGCGCCGGAGACGATGTCCATGTGAGAGTAGCCAAGCCGAGTGGCGGCGTTGCGGACGGTCTTCACCAAGCCCGGATCAAACGTCACCGGATCAAAATGACCCACGGGTTCGATGGCGCAGCCCAGCCCTAATTCCTTCGCCACTGCATGAGCTGCGCGCTCCACCTCGCCGCGCATTGCGTCGAGCTTGGCTTGCTCAGGCGAGCGGATGTCCACCGTGAAAATCACCTTGCCGGGAATGACGTTGCGCGAGTTCGGAAACACCTTCACTTGCCCCACCGCGCCAACGGCATTTGGCTGATGGCTCATGGCGATTTGATGCACCCGCTCCGTAATCCGCGCCATGCCGAGACCGGCATTCACCCGCATGTTCATCGGCGTTGAGCCAGTATGCGCGTCTTTGCCCGTCAGCGTAATTTCCAGCCACCACAGGCCCTGCCCGTGTGTGACAACGCCGATGTCTTTGCCTTCGGCTTCGAGTATCGGCCCTTGCTCAATGTGCAGTTCCAGCATCGCGTGCATCTTCCGCGCGCCGACAGTTTCGCTGCCCACCCAGCCGATGCGCTGCAATTCTTCGCCGAACACTTTGCCGTCGAGGTCTTGCCGCGACTTCGCATAATCTTCGGTGTGAATTCCGGCAAACACACCCGACGCCAGCATCGCAGGCGCAAATCGCGCACCCTCTTCATTGGTCCAATTGGTCACCACGATTGGGTGCCTGGTCTTGATGCCAAGATCATTCATCGTGCGCACCACTTCCAGCGCGCCGAGTACGCCAAGCACACCGTCATACTTGCCGCCGGTCGGCTGCGTGTCGAGGTGCGATCCCATGTAGACCGGCAGCGCATCTGCGTCTTCGCCCGCACGCGTGGCAAACATGTTGC
>JANPBE010000183.1:0-2086 GCA_031430295.1 Phyllobacterium sp. | reverse complement strand
TGTAAAAACCGGGAATGCCCGCGCCGCCCGCCCGCATACGCTCGGCCAGCGTGCCCTGCGGGTTAAATTCCAGCTCCAATTCGCCGGAAAGATATTGCCGCATGAACTCGGCATTTTCGCCGACGTATGACGAGATCATCTTCTTTACTTGGCGGGTTTCGAGCAATTGCCCGATGCCAAAGCCATCCACGCCCGCATTGTTGGAAGCAAACGTCAGGTCTTTGGTCCCCGCATCGCGAATGGCGGCAATCAAAAGCTCAGGAATGCCGCACAGGCCAAACCCGCCGGACGCGATAAACATGCCGTCAAACAGTAAGCCATCCAAGGCCGCAGCTGCACTGGGATAAATTTTCTTCATCTCACCCTCAATATTGTTGTCGGACATTCTCTTTATCGGCGACTTGTAACTGTCAACAGTCAAACACTCAGATCTCAAACACCATTGCAAATTTTGAAACATGTGTTCATTTGGCACAGGTCAAAAATGGTCATTTAATATCCTATTTCGGAGTTTTCTAATGTATCCAATTTTTCGGGCAATTTTTAGTGCCACAGCCATGCTTTTGGTGGCTGGCTCCGCTCACGCTCAAGACGAGACCAAATGCAATCCGGATGGCAACACAGCCGAAATGGCTGCCTGTGCGCAAAATGATTATCAGGCAGAGGACACTAAGTTGAACAAGGTCTATGCCAAATATTTGAAAAAGATGCAGGCTATGGATGACGATATGGGCAACAGCGAAGACGACACCGCCGTTGGTCGCCTAAAGACTGCCCAGCGGGCGTGGATTGCCTTCCGCGATGCGGAGTGTCCGCTGGAATCGGTGGATAATATGGGGGGCAGCATTGAGCACATTCTCGGGCCGGCTTGCCTAGCGACGATGACCAAGGAGCGCACCGCGCAATTGCAAGGTCAGTTGAAAGACATGGAAGCAAATTAGGAAATAACCCCGTCTTTCATGTTCACTCTAAAACTGTAAAAAAATCAGTTTTGACAGCGAAAGCGGTTCATGCGACGAATATTTGTGAATTTTTACATCAAAAAGCACTAATATAACAAGAAAACACTGTTTACAGGTAGGATAAGAATGTCACCCAAAACCTTCGTGCTGCGTACGGCTCTGATTTCATCCACGGCAATTGCGATTTTGCTATCGCCAGTGACGATAGGTACCAAGACAAGTTTTGTACCGGTAATGACAGCGCAGGCCGCCGCCGGTGCGCAGCTTAATGCCGCTACCCTGCTCAAAAACATGAAGCGCTCGCTGGGCGTCATCGTGGTGACGTTCAAACAGCCTGCCTACGCCAAAAGCCGCGCCAGCGGTATTGTTTTGAAGTCCGTCAAAAACGTTGCTTCCGAAGTTGGCAATCTTGAGTTGGCGCTGAAATCCAAAAACCCAAAGCGTATTTCCGCTGCCACCCGCAAGGTCACAGTTGCTGTTGGTCAGTTGCAGGGCACATATAAATTAGCCCGCATCCAAGACAAAGCCGTGTCCGAGGGCGTGCGCGTCACCGCCGCAAACTGGTCAACCTACACCGCCCGCTACGCGCTGACACCAACATCCAAGCGGCCGACAAATGTCAGCCCGAAACAGACAAAAGACCTTAATAACCGTATTGCTACCTTGGAAGCAAAAGTTCGTGCGCTGGAAGGCAAGACCAAGGGCAATAAGCATTTATCCAAAGATGTAGGCGCTCTAAAATCACAAGTCAGCCGCCTGCGCAGCCGCCCCGTCTCCGCCGCCAACTATCAGGAAACCCTGCTGGCGCTCGGCATCATTGATGGCTGGTATGTCGGCTACGGTTATGTGACAGAAGTTTATTACCCTGATTATTATGTTTATTGGGCCGATTATAACGATGGTTTCAATAGCTATGGCAGCGATTGGGATTATTATTACGACGGCTATTACGCCAACTGGCCAAACGAGTATTACGACCAGTCATTCGCGTACGCTGATGAAACCAACATCAATATTAACACCACGATCATCAATGAAACGACGATTAACGAGACCAATATTTATGTGACTGATAACAGCGATGCATTGGCCAAAGAAACTTTCCGCTTCTCGATCTGGCATCT
>JANPBE010000182.1:0-2915 GCA_031430295.1 Phyllobacterium sp. | reverse complement strand
CTTGAGGAGCTCGGCCTGCCTTATGAGCCGCATTTGGTTTCTTTCGGCACCAATGACCAGATGACACCGGAGTTCTTGTCGCTCAACCCCAACAATAAGATTCCTGCCATCATTGATCCTGATGGTCCGGATGGCAAGCCGCTCGCACTGTTCGAATCCGGCGCGATTTTGATGTATCTGGCAGAAAAGACCGGAAAACTCATTCCGGCAGATGCGGCAGGGCGCTATCACACGCTGCAATGGGTCATGTTTCAGGTAGGCGGCGTTGGGCCGATGATGGGTCAGCTAGGCTTTTTCCATAAGTTTGCCGGCAAAGACTATGAAGATAAACGCCCGCGCGACCGCTATGTGGCGGAGACCACACGGTTGCTTGGCGTGTTGGATAAGCATCTGGAAGGCAAAGACTGGATGATGGGTGACCAATACACCATCGCCGATATTGCGATTTTCCCATGGATACGCGGGCTTGTCGGCTTTTATGGTGCTGGTGATTTAGTCGGCTATGAAAACTTCAAAAACGTGGAGCGTGTGTTGCAAGCGTTTGTGGCGCGGCCAGCGGTGATTAAGGGGCTGGCTATTCCGGCGTAAACTTGGGTGTTGTGCTAGTGAAAATTGTATTGTATATACATTGTCACTACATCTCATATCCACGGTGACGACTAATGAAAACAAGTGCCGAATCCTCCCAAACTACTGCTCGTTGGCTGCAAAACAAAAATACTGATGCTCCCTCGAAGCGCAAAACTTTGACCAAAAATTTACGCGTCGATGCCGGTATGAGCGCACTTATTGAGCAGGCCGCGGCCTCGACGGGCATGACATTTACAAGTTTTGTTCTGGAGGCTGCGGCGGCACGGGCAGAGCGGCATTTGCTTGATAAATGCTTTATCACTGTGGATGCGCAGTCATTTTCGGACATAGAGACACTGCTTGCGCAAGATAACGAGCCTACTGAAAAGTTGAAGGCGCTTTTCAAGACTAACACTGGTTCTGGTTTCGGCGCGTGATTTTTCACGTTGCCGCCTTAAGTGACCTGCACGATGTCACGGCTTTTGATAGCGGCGAGGTGACGGTTGATAGCTGGCTGAAATCAACCGCGCGTTTTAGCCAGACTGAAAATCTGGCGCAGACTTTTGTAATCACTAACGAGCGCAATCAAGTGATTGGCTATTATGCGTTGTGCTCTGCTGCTATTCATCGCAACGAACTTGCCAAGCCGCTAAAAAAACACGGGTTTCCAGCAATGATTCCGCTCGTCTTGTTGGCGCGGCTTGGTGTTGATAGGGGCCATCAAGGCAAAGGCATTGGCGCGAAACTATTGGCAGATGCTTTCTCCAGATGCTTGGTAGTCAGTAGCAATATTGCTGTTCATGGGGTTTTGGTTCACGCCTTAAATGATGCGTTGAAAGGCTACTATCGGGCGTACGGCTTTATCGACCTGCCAAATTTACCCAATTCAATGATTTTGCCGACGAGTGTCATCGCCAAGGCAAAAGCCTAAGACTTCTAAAGTTGACTAACACCAAACAAAAAACCCGCCGGATTGCTCCAGCGGGTTTTTATTTGAACAAATGTTTAATTACGCCAAAGCAACCTTAGCCGACTTTTCGGCGCGCTTGCGATCGTTTGGATCTAGGTGCATTTTGCGCAGGCGGATGGACTTTGGTGTCACTTCCATCAATTCATCGTCCTGAATCCACGCCAAGGCGCGTTCCATGGTCATGCGGATTGGTGTTGTCAGCTTCACCTGTTCGTCCTTGTTTACGGAACGAATGTTGGTGAGCTTCTTGCCCTTAAGCACGTTCACTTCCAGATCATTATCACGGGTGTGGATACCGATAATCATGCCTTGGTAGACTTTTTCGCCAGCTTCAATAATCATTGGGCCGCGATCTTCGAGGTTCCACATCGCAAAGGCTACAGACTCGCCCGCATCGTTGGAAATCAACACGCCGTTGGTGCGGCCTGCAATATCGCCCTTATATGGCTGGTAGGCATGGAACAGACGGTTCATCACCGCTGTGCCGCGCGTGTCAGTGAGCAATTCGGACTGGTAGCCGATGAGGCCGCGTGTCGGTGCGTAGAATACCAAACGCAGACGATTGCCACCGGATGGGCGCAATTCAACCATTTCGGCTTTGCGCTCGTTCATTTTCTGAACGACAACGCCGGAATGTTCTTCATCAACGTCGATGACGACTTCTTCTACAGGCTCAAGAATTTCGCCGGTGACGTCGTCCTTCTTGAACACAACGCGCGGACGCGACACGGCCAATTCAAAGCCTTCACGGCGCATGGTCTCAATCAGAACTGCCAGCTGCAACTCGCCGCGACCGGAAACGTAGAACGAATCCTTGTCTTCAGCTTCTTCGATTTTGAGGGCCACATTGCCTTCAGCTTCGCGCAACAGGCGGTCACGGATAACGCGGCTGGTGACCTTATCGCCTTCGGTGCCGGCAAGCGGGCTATCGTTCACGATAAACGACATGGATACTGTTGGCGGATCAATCGGCTGTGCCTTCATTGGCTCAGTCACTTCCATGGCGCAGAATGTATCTGCCACTGTGCCCTTGGAAAGACCGGCGATGGCAACGATATCGCCCGCGAAGCCTTCATCAATAGCGGTACGCTCAATGCCACGGAACGCGAGGATTTTCGACACGCGGCCTTGCTCGATGAGCTTGCCGTCTTGGCCGATAACCTTGAACTGCTGCGTTGGCTTGATGGAACCGGAATGAATGCGGCCTGTGATAATACGGCCGAGAAATGGATTAGCTTCCAAAATGGTGCCAATCATCGTGAACGGGCCGGGAGCCACTGTTGGCTCTGGAACATGCTTCAAGACCAGCTCGAACAGCGCCTTCATGCCCTCGTCTTGACGGCCATCCTGCGTGGCGGCCATCCAGCCATTACGG
>JANPBE010000181.1:0-1364 GCA_031430295.1 Phyllobacterium sp. | reverse complement strand
CACATGTACAGGAAACTGTGCAGACTACTCGCGAAACACCTGTACAGGCTGTCAGGCAGGATTCACACTCAACGCGCTCTTTGTTGAAATCCTTCATTCCCTTGGGATTGATATCAAGGCCAATGTCTTTGGCCTCGCAGTGGCCGACCGTTAAGTTCGCGCCTTTGCCGACTGCGCGTAAGAAGACAAAATCCGGCCGCCCGACTTTCACACCCCGAGGTTCGTTAATCGCTGTCACGTCATCATTGATGGAATCAAATAGCTTCACCAACGCGGGGCGATACGCATGTTCTTGCGCGACACCTGTTGCATGAACACGTTGTACGTCAGCCAAATATTCCGCGATGTTCATAAGTCTTCCCCGATTCACCAACCAACTATGGCGGCTGCAAGCATGGGGTGCAAGGGGTCGGCTTGGGGCGCTGGTGAAGATGGAAATAAAAACCTGCCGGGGTGCGCAGTCCAAAGCCAAAGCTTGATCCGAGGCGTAGCGGGTATTGTTAGAAACACAAATAACGCATTCTTATGAAAAAAGAAATGGCGGAGAGGGAGGGATTTGAACCCCCGATGAGGTCGCCCCCATGCCGCATTTCGAGTGCGGTGCATTCGACCACTCTGCCACCTCTCCGAAGGTCTCGCTTTGGTCAAAGCGGCCCTCCTCTAAACGTTGCTGGTTTTAGACACAAGAGAGATTTTGAGCCGTTTTGCCTTATAGTATGGCCTCGTGCGCGGCGCGCATCGCTTTCGGGCGCGCGGCGCATCCATTCCGTACGCTCTCTGGGCGGTTGGCGTGCGCCTTTCGGGCGCTTGGCGAACGTTTGCCGACAAGGGATGACAAGAGCGGTTGACATGCGCGCGGGCATGGCATATCCACCCCGCAACTTGCGCCATAGGTCCGTCCTGTGGGGCTTGCTATTTCATCAACCGGTCCAGACTGGATAAAAAGATGATCACGGCTTTAAGTAAAGCCGTAGATTATTAGTGAACAACCGAAAGGGTAAAACAATGTTCGCAGTCATCAAAACCGGCGGTAAGCAGTATCGCGTAGCCGCCAATGACGTATTAAAAGTGGAATTACTTGTCGCCAATGCTGGTGATATGGTTCAATTCTCAGAAGTTCTTATGATTGGCGAAGGCGCAACTGCGTCTATCGGTGCACCAACTGTTGCAGGCGCACTGGTTACTGCGGAAGTCGTAGAACAGGGCCGCGCCAAGAAGGTTATCGCCTTCAAAAAGCGTCGCCGCCAAAATTCCAAGCGCACCCGCGGTCATCGTCAGCATCTGACAACCGTGCGGATTGCCGAAATTCTCACAAATGGCGCCACGCCATCAGCCGAAAAGCCAGCGAAACCGGCTCCTAAGGC
>JANPBE010000180.1:0-3078 GCA_031430295.1 Phyllobacterium sp. | reverse complement strand
CAGGCGCAGCGGCAGCTGCTGCTGGTGCGCGATCTGGCTGGCCGCGTGTGCGGCTCAAGCCTTCTTGTGCAGGACCATATGACGGGTCGAGAATTGCGGCGCGTTGGTAGGACTTTACGGCCTTTTTGAATTCGCCACGCTGTTCATACACCAGTGCTTGGTTAGCCCAGCTTTCCGCCAGCTTATCGTTTAGCTTGATGGCTTGATTGAAGTCGGCAAAGGCATTTTCAGTGCTGCCCAGCGCGAGATAGGAAATGCCACGGCCATTATATGGCTCTGGCGCTTCCGGATCGAGCGAGATCGCGGTGGAAAAGTCGCTGATGGCATAGTCGTGCTGCTTGCGTGTTTGATAAATCAAGCCACGGTTATGGTAAGCACGCGGGTCGGTCGTATCCAAGCCGATGGCTTGCTGGAAGTCATTGAAGGCTTCGTTGATGCGGCCGGCCTTGCGGTACAGGTTTCCACGCCCGATGTAAGCTGCATCATATTTTGGATTGATCTGAATCGCACGATTATAGTCATTAGCGGCGTTGCCGAGATCGCCGAGGAAACGATATATTAGCGCACGGTTGGCATAGGCCTGATAGAAATCGGGCTTCAATTGCAGCGCCTGATTAAAATCTGATAGCGCTTCATTATAGCGGCCAGCCCGGCCAAGCGCGGCACCGCGCACATTATAGCCGTTTGGATCTTGCGGGTTTTGCGAAATAACATCGGTTAGTGACGCAATGTTGCTGCTGGAGCCTTCGGCGCGGTCGATTGAAGTCGCAATCTCTCCGCCGGGATTTGAAACGCAGGCCGTCAGCGCCAAGGTAGAAGCCACAAATGCGTAGCGGATGAGGGCGGAGGTGCGGCGTGTGTTGGAAGTAGCGGTTATCATTCAAAAATCCCTGACCAGAAGGCTAGCCTATACAGAAAACGCCATGCTCCACAAATAGAAACATGGACCACAAATAGAAAAGAGGTGGAAGCAACAAAGTTGCTCCACCCCTATATTTTAATACCGGCTAAAAAGCGGCAGATTAGCTGCGTGGTGCCGCTGTCTTTTCAACAACAGGCTTCACGGCAATCAGACCTTCGCGCTGCGCGCGCTTGCGAGCCAGCTTGCGTGTGCGGCGAATGGCTTCTGCCTTTTCGCGAGCGCGCTTTTCAGATGGCTTTTCAAATGCACCGCGCATCTTCATTTCGCGGAAAACGCCTTCGCGCTGTAACTTCTTCTTCAAAGCGCGAAGCGCTTGGTCAACATTGTTATCACGAACGAGTACTTGCACGAACAATCCAGCCTTTCAAAGCATTGAAACTAAATGATATTTACGGAAAATAAATTCCCGTCGCGGCGGTCTCCCGTCGCAAGCTGGGCGCTGACTAGCAGAATCGAGTTTGCGTGTCGAGAGGCAATTGAATTTTAAGCGGGGAGGGAGGGAAAACTGCGCTGGATATTGTGTAATAACTTGCACCATCCACTTGATTAAGCCACCGAGCTTATCCTAAAACGCAATCTTCGTATGGATTTCGTCATATCTCATGTGAAGCCCCTGCGCGCCACGCTGAATCAAACCTGCATTTTCCAGCGCCTCAACATCTTCATGCACACGCTTGTAATCACGGCTCAAAGTGCGGGCCAATGCCGCGACGCTAGCCTCGGGATGGGTATGAAGTTGACGCAAGAGTTCAAACCGCTTGGTCGTCATTACCGAGACCAATGCTTCCCACGAACTGAAATTCAAGTGTTCCTCGGCCTCAAATGGGCCTGCTTCCGCTCTTGCCACGGCCTCTAAAACCCGTGCTTTGATATCCGCAAAGGTTTCACCTACATGGACTTCAAGTTTTGTCATTGGTTTTCTCCACGTTCTGCTTTTACATCGGCCTCAAAGTCACTGAGAAGCTGGCTAATTGATACAAAGTGATAGGGCACTTCGACTGATCTAAGGTGGCGATGGTCGCCTTTGCCGCGTTCATTATCATAACCGACTATCCGCTCACCCGCCCTACCGTAAAACAGCCTGTATTTGAAACCATGCTCGGTCGGCGGCACGTTTTCAGGTGTTTTCCATACTACTACTTGCAGAATGTGGCCATCTTCAAACGCGGTGCGATAGGTAATGACCAAGTCTGCTTTCATAGTGCATAATATGCCCTGTTCGCTTTATGGCGTCAAATGCCATAGATCATTATTGCTCATTTCATTGCTGCCCCCCACAAAATCCCCCTTCATTCGCTTTTCCGTCACACATCGTCGCATTATGTCCTGCGCACTTGGCATTGCATTGGCTAGTGGTAAGACTAACTGTCGCGCGATATCGCATTTCGTTTTTCATAAGGCATTGCCCATGCGTAAATATTCGGTTTTTGCTCTCGCCCGTGAGGCTATGCGTGCTCATAAGGGCTGGGATAAGCAATGGACCTTTCCGGAGCCGAAGGCATCTTATGATGTGATTATCGTTGGCGCTGGCGGTCATGGGCTGGCGACTGCCTATTATCTGGCCAAGGAACACGGCATTACCAATGTGGCCGTGCTGGAAAAGGGCTGGCTGGGCGGCGGCAATACGGGCCGCAACACCACGATTATCCGCTCCAACTATCTCTATGACGAATCAGCGGGCATTTATGACCATGCGGTGAAGCTGTGGGACGGGCTTTCCCAAGATCTCAATTATAATGTGATGTACTCCGCGCGCGGCGTGATGATGCTGGCGCATAATGTGCATGACGTGCAGGTGCTGAAACGCCATGTTCATGCCAATCGCCTTAACGGCATTGATAATGAATGGCTGACGCCGGAGCAGGCGAAAGAATTTTGCCCGCCGTTGAATATCGCTGCATCTGCGCGCTATCCGGTTGTTGGTGCTACATTGCAGCGGCGCGGCGGCACAGCGCGGCATGATGCGGTGGCCTGGGGCTATGCCCGCGCGGCGGCAGATCGCGGCGTGGATATTATCCAAAATTGCGAAGTGACAGGCATTCGCCGCGAGGCTGATGGTTCGGTTTCCGGTGTTGAAACCTCCAAGGGCTTTATCGGCGCAAAGAAAGTCGGCGTTGTTGCCGCTGGCCACACATCGGTGTTGATGGAAATGGCGG
>JANPBE010000179.1:0-1085 GCA_031430295.1 Phyllobacterium sp. | reverse complement strand
AGCGGTACGGCGTTGACCGTAACAGCCGCCTTTTCAATGCCCTTGAGCAGCCCCGCCAGAACCACGCGATCACCAAAATCGACGCCCTTGGAATTCACACGGTCGGGATAAATATTAGCAGGCTGGGGAATGTTCGGGTTGGCATATCCCTTGCCGTCATTGAGTATCTCAGAGGGCCTAACCAACAGATTTTTAACGGGAATATTCGTATCGCCCACCACAGAAACGAACGAAGAATTCGCCCCGTTTTCCAGCAAACGCCGCACCAAATAGGCCAACAAATCACGATATCCGCCCACCGGCGCATAGATGCGGCAGGCAATTTTGTCCGCGCCCTCAGTGACATTTTTGAACAAGGATTCGCCCATGCCATGCAATCTTTGGAACTCAAACCCCGTCCTGTCAGCCCCCGCCATCTCAATAATGGTCGCCACAGTCAGCGCATTATGGGTAGCAAATTGCGGAAATATCACATTTCTTGCATCTAAAAGTTGCTTTGCGCAGGCCAGATAAGACGCATCCGTAGCTGCCTTTCGCGTGAAAACCGGATAGCCATCCATGCCGCGTTCCTGCGCGCGTTTCACTTCCGTATCCCAGTAAGCCCCCTTCACAAGCCGCACCATCATCTTGCGTCCAGTGGACCTACATAGTTGTTCTATATGGGAAATTACCGCGCTGGTGCGCTTTTGATAGGCCTGAATTGCAAGCCCGAAACCATCCCAGCCATCAAGTGATTTGTCACGAAACACAGCGTCGATCACATCAAGCGACAACTCCAGACGGTCCACCTCTTCTGCATCCACCGTGAAATTCAAATCATAAGACTTCGCCTTCTGCGCGAGTTCTAGAAGCAGCGGCACCAGCTCCTTCATCACCCGGTCTTTGTGCGTGGCCAAATAGCGCGGATGCAAGGCCGACAGCTTTACCGAGATACCCATCCGGTCTGGCAACGGCTTGTTGCCCGTCGCCTTGCCGATAGCTTCAATCGCATTGGCATATTGATTGTAATAATGCTTGGCATCTTCAATAGTGCGCGCGCCCTCGCCCAGCATATCGAATGAATGGCGGTAACCCTTTGATTCATT
>JANPBE010000178.1:0-1901 GCA_031430295.1 Phyllobacterium sp. | reverse complement strand
TGTTCCGCGCCGGGGATAAAGTCATCACTCGCGATGTATTGCTCGAAGAAGTGTGGGGCTATAATTCTGGTGTCACGACCCATACTCTGGAAACTCATGTCTACCGGCTTCGCCAGAAAATTGAACGTGATCCTTCCAATGCGGAAATTCTTGTGACAGAAAGCGGCGGATACAAGCTGGTCCCTTAAGATACCCGAATCAGCATTGTATCTGAGGGGTTAGATGGCCATTGATGAAGATGTGCGGGCGCTCAGCGCTGTGCCGTTGTTCCGTTCATTTAGCGGCGAACAACTGCGCCTGATTGCCTTCGGCACTGAACATCTCACCGTCACCAAAGGCCGCGAACTTTATCGCGAAGGCCAAGAGGCTGATTGCGGCTTTATTATACTGTCGGGAGCGCTCAATCTTCTCGAGGAAAACGGCATGAACCGGCGCATTGTGCAGACAGCGATTAAAGGTTCACTGCTCGGCGAATTGGCTCTGATTGTCCCGACAACGCGCCCTACAACTGCCGTTGCGGCGGAAGACACTCAAGTAATGCGGATTAACCGCAGTCTAATCCGACGCGTGTTGGAAGAATACCCCGATTTGGCCGCCACTCTGCACGGCGAAATCGCTGGGCGGTTTCAGGATTTTCTTGGCGATATTACACGGCTGGAAGGCAAATTCGCGGATTGAGCGAATTATTCTTAATGGACCGATGTCTTTTCTGGGTCGAAATGCGCCTTAGTTTTATAGCGCGAAGCTGGCTATCACCGGCACGTGGTCCGATGGTTTCTCCCATGAGCGGGTTTCTTTCATAATCTCAATACCCGTAAGTTTCGGCCCCAAATCTGCGGATGACCAGATATGATCCAAACGCCGGCCACGATTTGAAATTTCCCAATCAGCGGCGCGGTAACTCCACCAAGTGTAAAGCTTTTCTGGCTCCGGTGTGTGCTGACGCATGAGGTCCAGCCAGCCGTTGTCAGTCCGCATGGCTTCGAAACTTGTTGTCTCAACCGGCGTGTGGCTGACGACTTTCAGCAGCTCCTTGTGCCCCCATACATCATTCACTAGCGGTGCAATGTTGAGATCACCAACCAAAATGGACGATGCCGTGACGTGGTCCGGCTTAATGCGGCGCATTTCTTCGACAAATTCCAGCTTGTGCTTGAATTTCGGATTGATGTTAATGTCCGGCTCATCGCCGCCGGCCGGGACATAGAAATTATGCACAATAACCGGAAAGCCATTCACATCGACCAGTGCTGAAACATGGCGCGAATCATCTATGCCGCAGAATTACTGCCGTGCGATTTCGATAATCGGGTGGCGCGACAGTATTGCCACGCCATGATAGGCCTTTTGGCCGTGCACGGCTTGGTGAATATAGCCGTGTTTTTTGAACGCATCTTCAGGAAACTCGTGATCCTGACATTTGATTTCCTGCAGGCAAATCACATCTGGATTCTGCGCTTCAATGACACGCTCAACCAGACCTTGGCGCAAACGAACGGAATTGATATTCCAAGTGACTACTTTAAAATTTGACATAAATGGACCATGCCAGCAGCAGTGTCTTGGTTCAAGTGCGCCGTCTAATTTTTGTTGGCGTCTTGCTTGCCCTTAGCTTGGCTTACATGGACGTAATCAATATCAAATAATTTGGGGTCAAATTTGACACCTTCTTTTGTGTTGAAAATCATCACAGTTGTATCAAGCCCTTGCGCGTCTGTAATCGTCCACTGGCGTAATTCATAGCTCTTTGGATCAAACATTAGCGTGATCTTGGATGTGCCAAACACCGACTTGTCGCCAAGGACAATCGTCGTCAAATCGTTTTCTTCTTTCACCGATTTAACGCGTTCACTGGTGAGATCGATTTTATCGGAAAGCAGTAATTTGAGCGGAGTTTTGTC
>JANPBE010000177.1:0-1697 GCA_031430295.1 Phyllobacterium sp. | reverse complement strand
CTGGCGGAAACGCAGCAGACGCTTGTGCTTAACGGCTTGCGCTCACGAATTGCGCTGCAAGTGGACGGCGGACTTCGTACTGGCCGCGATGTAATTGTCGGTGCACTATTAGGCGCTGATGAGTTCGGGTTCTCGACAGCGCCGCTTATCGCCGCTGGCTGTATCATGATGCGCAAGTGTCATCTGAACACTTGTCCGGTTGGTGTGGCGACGCAAGATCCAGTACTGCGTAAGCGCTTTACGGGTACGCCTGAGCACGTCATCAACTATTTCTTCTTCGTGGCCGAAGAAGTTCGTGCGCTTATGGCCGCGATGGGCGTTCGTAAGCTAGTGGATTTGGTTGGCCGTTCAGAACTTTTGGAAAAGGAGCAAATGATAACGCTCTGGAAGGCAAAGGGGCTGGATTTCAGCAAGCTGTTCTACAAGCCGGAAGCGACGCTGGACGAAACGCGCTGGACCAAGCGTCAGGTTCATCCTATTTCTGATGTGCTGGATCGCAAGCTGATTGCTGAAGCGGCGACCGCTTTGACGACCAAGCAGCCGGTGAGGATTGTAACCGAAATTAAGAATGTGGATCGCTCCGCTGGCGCGATGCTTTCGGGTGCGGTTGCTAAGCGCTACGGCCAAAAAGGCCTGCCGGATAACACCATTCATGTGGCGCTGACGGGTACTGCGGGCCAGTCATTTGGTGCGTTTTTGGCGCATGGCATTACGCTTGAACTCACCGGCGATGGCAACGACTATGTTGGCAAGGGCCTTTCCGGCGGGCGTATAATAATTCGCCCCTCGGATAAGTCGAAGATCGTTGCTGAAGAGTCGATCATTGTTGGCAACACGGTTCTTTATGGCGCGACGGAAGGCGATTGCTATTTCCGTGGTGTGGCGGGTGAGCGGTTTGCGGTTCGCAATTCCGGTGCCATTGCCGTTGTCGAAGGCGTTGGCGATCATGGCTGCGAATATATGACGGGCGGCGTTGTCGTGGTTCTTGGTCAAACAGGCCGCAACTTTGCCGCTGGCATGTCTGGTGGTGTCGCCTATGTGCTTGATGAAGTTGGCGATTTTGCCCAGCGTTGCAACATGGCGATGGTCGAGTTGGAGCCTGTTCCGGAAGAAGATGATTTGCTCGAAAAGCTGCATCATCATGGTGGCGACTTGGCACACAAGGGCCGCGTTGATGTGTCCGGCGATATGACCCGCCACGATGAGGAACGGCTTTATCAGCTGATTTCAAATCATATGCATTTCACAGGCTCGACACGTGCAAAGGCCATTTTGGATAACTGGGCCGGCTATCGTGGCAAGTTCCGCAAAGTCATGCCGGTAGAATATCGCCGCGCTTTGATTGAGATGGAACAGGCACGGATGAGCGTGGCTGCGGATTAGGTTTTATAGGCAGCGCCGCTGATGCGGGTTGGTCTATGTAGTTTTGGATAAGGTAGTGGGACATGGGTAAGGTAACAGGTTTTCTTGAAATCGACCGGCAGGTGGCGAAGTATCAGCCGGCTTCGGATCGCATCCGCCATTTCCGCGAATTTACGCTGCCGATTTCTGAGACAGATGTGAAAAAGCAGGCGGCGCGGTGCATGGATTGCGGCGTGCCTTATTGTCATGGTGATACGGGTTGCCCTGTCCATAACCAAATTCCGGATTGGAATGATCTGGTTTATAATGGCGACTGGGACAATGCTATTCGCAAC
>JANPBE010000176.1:0-6479 GCA_031430295.1 Phyllobacterium sp. | reverse complement strand
TGACAACGGTTCTCGTCACGCGGCCAGAACCCGGCGCTTCCAAGACGGCGCAAAGACTTGTAGCGCTTGGCTTTGATGTCCAAAAACTACCGCTGACAAAGATTGTTAGCCTGCCATTTGATGTTCCAAGCACTTCGTTTGACGCGTTGATAATCACCAGCCCGCAGGCTCTGCGCAAAATTCCCGCTAGTCTCCTCGGCCTACCACTTTATGCTGTCGGACAGGCAAGCGCGGACGCAGCGCGGCATACAGGATTTGAGAGCGTCATCACAGGCGGCGGCGATGTGGCGCAACTGATTGAAACTGTCCTTGCAGATTTGCCCGCTGGCTCGCATCTCCTCTATCTGTGCGGAAAAGTGCGGCGTCCGGATTTGGAAGATGCTTTGCGTGACTACGCGCTAACCGCTATTGAAACCTATGACACGCAAGTCATTGACCATGTCGCTGTCGATTTGCCACCAGTTGATTTGGTTGTGCTGACATCGGTGCAAAGTGCGAACCAAATAGCAAAACTAGCCGCACGGCCAGACCTGAAATCCACCTTCGAAAGCACCCACTATCTATGCCTTTCGCAGCGTATCGCCGATGGGTTGACTGGTGTAAACCGCCGCCACATCCACGTTACCCCCAAGCCGGATGAGGACAGCCTCCTTATTCTCGCCACGCAAATTGGTAATTGAGGCAATGAGCTTTAATATCGCTGCGAAAGCGATTAGATAGATTTCAGACGACTTTCCCAATGAGGCATTCATGACCGGTCCGGACGTAGATAAGCATTCCAAAAAACCCCGCAACCTGACGATTGATGTGGAAGCCAATGCGACTGAATCAAACGTGGAGGCATCCGAAAACGCCACGCAAGAGACTATCGAAAATGAGATCGTTGAGCCTGTCACGAACTTCGAAGGGGGTGACGACGCCACGCCAATCGAGCCGCCCGTCATAGTCACTGAACCAACGCCAGTTGCAGCGAAATCATCATCTGGCGCTGGCGCTATCGCCAAAATCGGCTCCGGCATTCTCGGTGGCGTAATCGCGCTTATCGGCGGTGCTGGTTTGCAATATGCCGGAAAACTGCCGAGCTTTGGTAACAGTGCTGCGCTGACTACCTTGCAAGAACAAGTCACTAAACTTGCCGCCGCGCCTGCCGTGGACCCAGCCGCCATTGATGCACTCACAAAGGCTCAAGCCGATATCGCGGCGCAAATTGCCAGTGCCAATGATGCCATTGCGCAGATTAAAGCCGCGCCTGCCGGAGATGGTGCTGCTGCGCTGGAGCAAAAGATCAGTGCCTTGGAATCGCAAATGGCTGCGCTTCCCGCTGGCGGCGCTTCGGGCGATGGCGTGGCATTCAAAGCACTGTCCGATAAAGTTGCCGCGCTGGAAGCGGCACCGCAAACTTCTAACGGTGCTGGCGCGGTTGCGCTGGCCATTGCGGCCTCTGGTCTCAAAGCCGCGATTGATCGTGGTGGTTCATTCATGAACGAGCTTGAAACCTACGCCTCCGTTGCGCCAGCCTCCGCCGATATAGACGCGCTGCGCACTTTGGCCGCTAAGGGTGTGCCGTCCAAGGCCGATCTCGTCAGTGGTTTTAGTGATGCCGCCAACGCCATGCTCAGCGCCAGCCGCGTGTCCGACCCGAATTTGGGTTTCTTTGCCCAGCTCACTGAAAGCGCAAAAAATCTCGTCAAGGCTCGCCCTGTCGGTGACATAGCGGGGGATACGCCAGAAGCATTAGTGGCACGGATGGAGATTGATTTAGGGCGCGGTGATCTTGATGGCTTGCTCGCCGAAAGCACAAAATTGCCGGACGCTTCCAAGAAAGCTGGAGCTGAATATTTAAGCGCTATCACGGCGCGGCGTGATACGGATAGTCTGGTGACCAAAGCGCTCGCCGCCGCCATAACAGCCGCAGGAGCCAAGCAATGATCCGCATTCTTTCCTACATTGCCCTGGTATTTTTGCTTGCTGCTGGCTTTGCCTGGTTGGCAGACCGTCCCGGCGATATGGTCGTCACATGGCAGGGTATGCGCTACCAAATCACGCTGTTGGTTGCCGTCACCGCGATTGTGGCGCTGATTGCCACCGTCATGCTGGCATGGTGGCTGTTTCGCACCATTATTAATTCGCCGACACTCATCCGCCGCCATTTCCGCGCCCGCAAGCGCGACCGTGGCTACCAATCCCTGTCCACCGGCATCATCGCCGCAGGCGCTGGCGATAGTGGTGCCGCGCGTGCCATGGCAAAGCAGGCAGGCAAGCTCCTCAACTCCGACCAAGAGCCGCTGATTAAGCTGCTCGATGCGCAAGCGACGCTGCTTGAGGGCCGTACGGACGAAGCGCGCAAGATGTTTGAAGCCATGGTGGATGATCCTGAAACCAAGCTCATTGGCCTTCGCGGGCTTTATCTTGAGGCCGAGCGTCTCGGCGATATTTCGGCTGCGCGTCATTTTGCCGGCAAAGCCGCCGAGGTCGCGCCGCAGCTGGCGTGGGCTGGCAAAGTTGCGATGGAAAACTCCATTGCCTCAGGCGATTTTGATGGCGCGATTAAACTTTTGGATGCGCAGAAATCATCCAAGATTATCAGCAAGGACGAAGACCGCCGCCGCCGCGCTGTGCTTTATACTGGCAAGGCGATGGCGCTGGTTGGAACCGATGCCAATGCCGCGCGGATTGCTGCGCTCGAAGCCAACCGTCTGGCTCCCGAACTGGTGCCAGCGGCCTGCGTTTGCGCGGATGCGCTGATCAAATCCGGCGATGTGCGCAAGGCTTTGCGCACTTTGGAATATACCTACAAAATCAACCCGCATCCGGATTTAGCTGAAATCTACACCGCCTCGCGCGGCACAGATAAGCCCGCGGATTGCCTGAAACGCGCCAAGACATTGGCAGGCTTCGCGCTCGATAATGTCGAGAGCGATATTGCCGTTGCCCGTGCCGCGTTGGCCGCCGGTCAATATGCGGAAGCCCGCAAATCCGCGGAGGCCGCGCTGGCGAAACGTCCGTCCGAAAGCATCCACCTCATCTTGGCTGACATCGAGCAGGCAGACACCCGCAATGTTGGCAAGGTGCGCGAACATCTTGCCCGCGCGCTTCGTGCGCCGCGCGATCCGGCATGGACGGCGGATGGCATGGTCTCGCAGCGCTGGTTGCCGGTGTCGCCGGTTACAGGGCGCATTGATGCCTTCGAATGGAAAGTGCCTGTCGAGCGGTTGTCTCCCGCGATTGACTATGTGCCGGAACCGATTGAAGAAGAGCCGGTTATTGAGTTGAAGCCCGTGCAAGCCGCGCCGGTAATTGTTGCCACGCCAGCAACACGTCCGGCACTCGCGCTGGTTCCCGATGCGACATCTCAAAATGCAGCATTAGCATCGATTGGTATGGTGCCCGACGATCCGGGTGTTAAAGAGGGAACGGCTGCCGCGCCATCCAAACGGTTCAAGTTGTTTTAGGATTAGACATGTTCGAACGCTTTACCAGTTTTCTTGAGCAGCTTGGCGCGAAAACGCCAACAAGCGAGCGCTCCAACCCGGAGCAAGTCGCTGCTGCGGCGTTGTTGTTCACAGTGATGGACGCCGATGGTGTGCGTCAGGAAAGTGAACTTGCGCGGCTTTCGCTCCTGCTGTCAGAGCGCTTTGGCATCGAGGGCGATGCGCTGGAAAGTCTCATGAAGCGCGGTGAGCAGGCAGAGCGCGAATCGGTGGACCTGTTCCAATTCACTTCCGTGCTTGTGAAGCTTGATGAGAGCGAGCGCCTCAGCCTCATCGAACTCGTCTGGGAGGTGGTTTATGCCGACAATGAGGTGCATGAGTTAGAGGACAATTTGGTCTGGCGCATTGCAGAACTCATTGGTGTGTCCTCGCGTGACCGTATGCTTTTGAAGCAAAAGGTCGCGCGTGAGGCCGAGGGTTAGTTTGTACCAGATAGGCTTTTTGCATTGCGCAGTGCTGGAAATCCTGCGGCCCATAATCCGGCAACCGCGATAGAAGCGACGCCTCCAAACACCACCGCCGGAACCGCGCCAAAGCCCGATGCCATCATGCCTGCGCGAAACTCACCCAGCTCATTGCTCGCACCAACAAACACCATGTTGACTGCGTTCACCCGCCCGCGTAGCTCATCGGGCGTCCATAGCTGTATCAGAACTTCGCGGATATAAACGCTAATCCCATCCGCCGCGCCAAGCAGCGCCAGCGCGCCGATGGAGAGCCACGGCACGGTCGAGACGCCGAAGATGGTAGTAAACAGGCCAAACAGCGCCACCGCGACAAACAAAATTAAACCCGCATGATTGCGGATGGGATGGCCCGCCAACCATAGCGCAACCGCAACAGCGCCAACGCCCGGCGCGGCACGCAGCAGCCCCAAGCCCCACGGCCCCAGCACCAAAATATCACGCGCATAGACCGGCAGCAGCGCCACCGCGCCGCCAAGCAGCACGGCAAACATATCGAGAGAAACCGCCCCAAGTACGATTTTTTCGCGGTAAATATATTGGAACCCGCCCATGATGTTTTCCAGCATATTGGTCCCGCTGCGGTCATGCTGCGCTGGTTTTGGAATTTGAATAACGCAGAGGCACGAGACAGCCAGCATCACTGATGCCACCGAATAGGCAACAACTGGCGACACGCCATAAAGCAGCCCGCCCGCTACGGGACCAACAATGCTGGCAATCTGCCAGGCCGATGAGCTCCATGAAACCGCATTGCCGAAATCTTCCTTCGGCACGACATTGGCAGCCAGAGATGATGCCGCCGGACCAAAGAACGCGCGGGCCGTGCCCATAAGCACCAGCGTCGCAAATATTGGCGTCACGGAATGGAAGCCTTCAATAGTGAAATACAGCATCAGCAGCGCGCAGATTGTTTCAACAGCGATGCAAACCGCCATAATCATCCGCCGCCCAAACCTGTCCGATGCCGCGCCCGTGACCAGCACTAGTAATAGCGATGGCGCAAATTGTAAAATGCCGACAAGGCCCAAATAAAACGGATCGCGCGTGATATCATAGACCTGCCATGCCACAGACACCGCCACAATTTGCACCGCAAAACTAGCTACAAACCGCGCCACCCAAAACAATAAATAAGGGCGATGGCGAAAAGCCGCATATTTATCTGCCGGTGCGGGAGTGGTATCAGGAATTTGCATGGGGAGCTTTCGGATGGGTAGTGCGGGAGGGCCTTGCCAAAGCGAAGGACGCAAGGGCATAGTCTTTTATGTAACTTAGCGAGCGATGCCCGCCCTGTCACCTCATTTGAAGTGATGGATTGGATGTGAAATATTTATGAGTGGCACGCGGTATAGGCTTTTTGGGAGGAAAGTGTGCAGCTTTATTATTCGCCCAATCTCAATCCTCGCGTCGCCGTTGCAGTCGCAAAATATTTGAATTCGCCGGTCGAATTTATCCGCGCCAACCCGCGCGATCCACGCAATGAAGATGCGTTCCGCCCCATCAACCCGAACACACTGGCCCCAGTGCTGGTGGAAAACGGGGTTAGTCTGTGGGAAACCGATGCCATAGCCGCGCGCCTTTCAGCCATCGCGGGCAATGACTTTTTTGCCACCGGCGATTTGCTGCCCGAAACGCTGCGCTGGATAAGCTGGGGCACGCATCATTTCACAAGGGCAGGCGACGTCTATTATTTTGAAAATATCATCCGCCCCAAATATATCGGCGGGCCGAAAAATGAGCCAGCCTTGGCCAATGCTGCGCAAGACCTCAAACGCTTTGCCCCCATTCTGGATGAAATTTTGGCTGGCCGCACATGGCTGATGGACAACCGTTTAACCTATGCTGACTTTCGCGTGGCCACCGCGCTGCCCTTTGCTGAAGAAGCCAAAATGCCGATTGGGCAACACAAAAACATTGCCAAATGGCATGATCGTCTAAACCAAATTGATGCTTGGCGTGACCCGTTCGCCGGGCTGGCCGCATAACCCCAAAGGAATTTATACATGTCGAAAAAAGCAATCATCGTTTGGGGCGGCTGGGAGGGCCACACGCCGGAGCGCAGCGCGGGCATCGCGCGGGATTTGCTGGCAGGGCAAGGCTTCGAAGTGAGCGTGGAAACGTCCACCAAAGCCTTTGCCGACCCTGATCTTGGCCGCTTTGATCTCATCGTGCCGATGATAACCATGTCCACCATCGAGAAAGACGAAGTTGCCAACCTCTGCGCCACGGTGCGCGCTGGTACGGGCCTTGCCGGTTGCCACGGCATGATGTGCGATGCGTTTCGCAACGAGACAGAATACCAGTTTATGACCGGCGGCCAGTGGGTGTCCCACCCTGGCAATATCATTGACTACACCGTCAACATCAGTGCGCCCACTGATCCGGTCATGACGGGCATCGCGGATTTCGCTTACAAATCCGAACAATATTACATGCATATCGACCCGTCCAACCAAGTACTGGCGACAACAACATTCACCGACGAGCATTTTGAAGGCATCGCTGGCGTCGTCATGCCCGT
>JANPBE010000175.1:0-6120 GCA_031430295.1 Phyllobacterium sp. | reverse complement strand
ATGACGCTGCCGGCAGCGACAATAGAACCGTTACCAATACTTACGGGCGCAACCAAGGCGGAGTTTGACCCGATAAATGCACCAGCACCAATTTTTGTAACAAATTTATTGTAGCCATCGTAATTGCAGGTGATTGTACCTGCACCGATGTTGGCATTTTCACCAACCTCAGCATCGCCAATATAGGTAAGATGATTGACCTTGGCACCCTTCGAAATCACCGATTTTTTGATCTCGACGAAGTTACCGGCTTTGCTACCCTCTCGCAAATCAGCACCGGGCCTTAACCGCGCAAACGGGCCAACCTGCGCGCCAGTAGCGATTGTTGCACCTTCAATATGGCAGAACGCGTGGATGGTTACACCGCTTGCGATCTTCACCTTGGTGCCGAAATATACGTTTGGTTCTATGGTAGTGTCCGACCCAACTTCCGTGTCCCATGAGAAAAACACCGTCTCAGGTGCCAACAGCGACACACCATCCAGCATCATCTTCTTGCGGATTTTATCTTGGAACAGTGATTCCGCTTCTGCGAGTTCCACACGCGAATTGACGCCGAGAATGCTCGTGGCATCCACTTCCAAACTAACTACCAATTTTCCCAATGCGTGCGCAATCTCGACAATATCAGTAAGATAGTATTCTTTCCTTTTGTTATTGTTGTTAATTTTCTCCAGCATTGCCAGCGCATCATCACCGCGAATGGCCATCAGGCCACCATTGCAAAATCCAACCTTTTTTTCTTCGGCTGAGGCTTCTCGCTCTTCACGAATAGCCATTACTTGGCCATCCTCCTCAATAAGACGGCCATAGCCAGTCGGATCGCTTGGGCGGAAACCCAACACCACAACATCAGCGCCGGCAGCTAAACGTGCACGGGCATTTAATAACGCGGCGGTATCTATCAGGGGGGTATCGCCAAAAAGCACGATCAAATCGTCGTAACCTTTGTTAATTGCATCGCGCGCGGCAAGAACCGCATTGCCAGTGCCAAGGCGCTCCACTTGCAGTTGAACAGAAACGCCGCTGGCATGAGGCCGCGCAGCCTTTTCGACTTCGTCTGCATCACGACCAACCACAAGTGCAACATCACCAACGCCTGCGGCGCTCGCAGCACGCACAACATGGGCGACCATCGGCAGTCCGCCAACGGGATGCAGCACCTTGGACATGGCGGATTTCATCCGCGTACCCTCACCCGCAGCCAATATGATTGCCAAACAAGTACGCTCACTCATCAAGTTAATCCCATTTAATTTTAGTGCCGACGAATCGTGTCGTGCCAAATATCTATCTGATGATGGCTCTTTAGCGGAAATTTACTAGAATTTCGTCAACCAATAGACTGAAGAAATGGAAAAGTTTCCAACAACCAGAAGGCGATTGTTTGCATCCCTCCTGTGAGAAATAGGAGTCCTGAAATAACCAATAACACCCCAATGATTTTTTCTACCGTGCCCAAACTACCGCGGAACCTGGTGCTGAATCTCATAAATTGACCAGAAAAAAACGCAGCGGCCAAGAACGGTATACCTAGTCCAGCGGAATAGACTGCCAGCAGCGCCGCACCCTCCCACACTGTGTCTTTTCCGCCAGCAAGGGTCAAAATTGGTCCTAAAACCGGACCAATACAAGGTGTCCATCCGAAGGCAAAAGCCAACCCCATTACATAGGATGGCAACATACCCACTGACTTCTGATCTGGATTAAACCGCGCTTCGCGCGAGAATAGGGATATTTTGAGAATCCCAAGAAAATTCAAACCCATCGCAATGATGAGCAGTCCCGCTATTTTGGCAATGACATCCTGATATTGACGTAAAAATTGTCCGATGCCGGTAGCGCCAGCTCCGATTAGGATAAATACAGTTGAAAACCCAAGAACAAACGCCAGTGATGCCGTGAATAATGCGCGGCGTGAAGTTTCGTTAGTGCTTGCGGAATTAGTGAATTGTTCGGTGGAAACACCAGCCATGTAACAGAGATACGGTGGCACCAACGGAAGCACGCATGGCGAAATAAATGACAATGCACCGGCACCAAATGCGCTCACATAGCTAATGTCCAATGCCATTCACACTCTCCAATTTGGCGTGTGATAAACCAGAGGACGCCCCAATAGAAGTCACATTGGTGTTAGTTTGGCGTTATTGTGCGGCGTTGGAACGATAAGACAACAATCCACGCCTATTCCAAAGATTTGAAAAGCGTTGTCCTTGCTGAATTAAGGTGGACCCTACAGGCCACTAACGCCTTGTCGCGATTGGCAGACATTAGCGCGTCTATATAATCAATGTGCTCCCTGACAGCCACGTCGTTGCGCGCTATTTGGTCCCGCTTGTTCCACTGATAGTGATAGTGAAACACCATGGCTATAATGTCATAAAAGTCGCCTATGAAGCGGTTTGGTATTGCGCTGTGGAGGAAGCGATGGAACCTCTCATCCAATTCTGAGAAGTTCTGATAACGACTTTCAATATTTTGCAAGAGGTTGTCATGCTCCACGCGCAAATCACTTAGTTGTTGCCAAGCGGGATTGTCTTTCGGCAATTCAACAAAAGCTGATGCCGATCTGATTTCGAAAAGCTCACGCACTTCGGTCAGCTCTAGCGCATAATCATACGTCAAACCTTTAAGCATCCAGTGGCTGTTGTGGCGTTTCTCAATCAGCCCAAAACGGCTAAATCGAATAAGAAATTCACGAATACTTGTGGTCCCAACGCCAATTTCGCGTGCTAATTCCAACTCATTGATTTGCAAACCCGCTTTTACGCCCTCACCCAGCATCTTTTGCATGAAGGCGCGCTCAATAATTGTGGCAGTTGAATCGGTCTCTAACTCATTGAAATAGTCCGCCTGAATGGGGACACGCAAAACGCTTTTTTCGCGTTTGTTCCAAGCGACTAGACCATCTTCGTGCATTTTGGTGAGTATTGCCCGAACTGTTGTTCGGCTAATGCCAAGCTTTTCGCCAAGCTCCGGCTCGGTAGGCAGGCTTTCGACCGACTTCAGCAAATTAAGCGCCCGGTTATAAGCATTTTTATATACATTACTCTGCTTGGACATTCCTGATTGCTGCCATCTTTCGTATTAACAGCAACGCTGCGCGCGATGCTGGACAGCATCGAATATGCGACTTTAATGACAAAAAGCAATTGACTATAAAATGTCCTTTCTCGATAATAGACAAATTAGAGCAAGTTAGGTTCGATTGAGTGGTAAAAACTACGATATTCCAATTTGGCACCAGCCGCTTTTTGCAGGCACACGCCGATTTGTTTATTAGTGAGTCAAACGGCCCAAAAATATCAGTAATCGCATCCAGCGGATCAACACAAGGACTGGCGCGTTTAGCCGCCTTATCGGACAGGCGTGGATATGCGGTTGTCATTCGTGGTGTCGAAGAAGGCGGACGTGTTGAGCGGCACATAACCGTCAATTCAATTGCCCATTCATTTGACGCAAGCGCAGATTGGTTGGCACTTATTGCCAAATTTATTGAAGAAGCTGAGTTTGTAATTTCTAATACGAGCGAGCGCGGCTTTTATGTGCCACAAGCCCATATTCTTGATTTGCAACAGATACTTAGAGAAGCACCAAAATGGTTTCCAGCAAAGTTATTGGCGCTTCTTTATGCTAGATTTATTGCCAATGCGAGGCCAGTTACGCTTTTGCCGACCGAACTGGTTGGACGCAATGGCGATAGCCTGAAATCAATATTGCTGGACCTTGCGGCACGCAGCGGCGCGGACGCTCAGTTTATGATCTGGCTTGGCACAAAATGCATTTTCGCCAACAGTCTGGTCGACCGAATTGTGTCGCAACCCATTGAGCCCGCCGGTGCGATTGCCGAGCCCTATGCACTTTGGGCCGTTGAAATGCAGCCGGGCTTGCGTATGCCCTGCGCACATCCCTCCATCAAAATTGTGCCTGATCTCACCCCGTATGAGCGGCTCAAAATTCATATTCTCAACCTCGGCCACAGCGTGCTAGCCGAGTGCTGGCAAGTAGAGGCTTTGGATGCTGACTTGACAGTGAGGGCAATGCTAGCCGACCCCTTGCGTATGGGAATGCTCGAGGCGCTGTATGCAAACGAAGTCACCCCTGGCTTTGCCGCGCACGATATGGAACGCGAAGCGCAAGACTATGATAGCGTCACACTTGAACGGTTTCAAAACCCGTTTTTGGATCATAGTTTAGTGGATATTGCCGGCGGTCATGACGAGAAAATTAGGCGCCGCGTGCGAGATTTTTTGAGCTGGATACCGCAAGGTTCCATATACCCGACACCAATTTTGACAGCGCTAAGCGCTAAATATCGTTGAAAGAAACATCATGAATTCGATCATACTCGCCGATACTGATAACGTCGCCGTTGCCTGTCAACCACTTGTTATCAATGAACTTTTGGCAGGTGGCACTGCGGCACGGGAAGCAATCCCGCAAGGTCATAAGGTGGCAATTGCGGATATAAAGTCTGGCGAAGTGGTAGTGAAATATGGTCAAGTCATCGGTCGTGCTACTCAAGATATCGCGCTTGGTACACATGTTCATTCCCACAATCTCAGCTTCGAGGATGACAGGCTTTCTGCTGGTGGTCACGCCGACCCTGTAGAGCCAACGGAACAGGATAAAAAGCGCACATTTCTGGGTTATCGCCGCGCGGACGGGCGTGCTGGAACACGCAATTTCATCGGCATTATTGCCAGCGTGAACTGCTCCACCACCGTATGCCGCGCTATTTCAGATGCCGCTAACCGTTACATTTTGCCAGATTTCCCCGGTATTGATGGCTTTGTGCCCATTGTGCACGACCAAGGGTGCGGGATGAGCGGTACGGGCGAAGGTATGCGTGTGCTGCACCGCACATTAGCTGGTTATGCCCGCCATCCAAACTTTGGTGGCGCATTGATGGTGGGCCTTGGCTGCGAGGTCAACCAACTTTCTCTTTATGGCCAAGGCCGCGCCCAAGAAACGAAACGCCATTTCAACATTCAAGACGCTGGTGGCTCTCGCAAGGCTGTGGAGCAAGCGATGGTCGTTTTGCGGGAGATTGCAGAGGAGGTAAGTGTCCTAAAACGTGAGGCAATTCCCATTTCCGAGATTATTGTCGGTCTGCAATGCGGCGGCTCTGACGGCATGTCAGGCATCACGGCAAACCCCGCTCTTGGGGTGGCGGTGGACCTTTTAGCAGGCTGCGGCGGCACGGCAATCTTGTCAGAAACATCAGAAATATATGGCGCGGAACACATGCTTGGTTCCCGCGCAACAACGCCAGAAGTGGCTGCAAAACTAGATGGGCTTATCAATTGGTGGCGTGGATATGCGGCTATGCATGGGGCTTCTCTGGACAACAACCCCTCGCCAGGTAACAAAAAGGGTGGTTTGACGACTATTTTGGAGAAATCTCTTGGTGCGGTCGCCAAAGGAGGTCAAAGCCCCCTCACTGCCATTTATGCTTATTCGGAAAAAGTAACCGAACATGGCTTAGTATTTATGGATACGCCGGGCTATGACCCCGTTTCTGCAACTGGCCAAGTGGCTGGCGGCGCGAACATCATTGCCTTCACGACTGGACGTGGTTCCTGCTTTGGCTGCCGCCCTACCCCCTCGTTGAAGCTCGCCAGCAACTCTGCACTTTACCAATCCATGCCAGAAGATATGGATGTTGATTGCGGCCCGATTGTCACCGGCGGGATGACAATCCAAGAGTCTGGCCGCGCCATATTTGAACTGATTATTGAGACCGCTTCGGGCCGCAAATCCAAGAGTGAAGAGTTCGGATATGGCGACAATGAATTCGTTCCTTGGCATCTCGGCGCGACACTCTGAGCGGCACTATGAAGATGTTGGATATTGTGGCAATCGGCGAAGCGATGGTGGAGTTTAACCAGCAAGCCGACGGCAAGTTTGCAATGAGTTGCGGCGGCGATACATCCAACTGCATTATAGCAGCCGCGCGTATGGGCGCTAAAACAGGCTATGTGAGCCGTCTTGGTATGGATCAATTCGGCACATTTTTGCGCGAACAATGGACAAAGGATGGCGTTGATTCAGCGCATGTTATCAATGACATAGCAGCGCCCACCGGTTTGTATTTCGTTACTCACAAGGCGGGCG
>JANPBE010000174.1:0-1349 GCA_031430295.1 Phyllobacterium sp. | reverse complement strand
GTTTCCGCCACAGCCGCATTTGCCGATTCTTCCGCTTTGGATGTTAAGGCACCTGACGTTTTTAACGCTTCTATCGCAGACCAAACCGCAACAGGTTCGATCGGTACAGCCCCGACACTGGAATTCCGCGCCAAGCTTGGTGATGGTTCGCCAATGTATGTGCAAGGCAATTCAGTATCAGGCGTTCCAGTGACCACTGTTGATTATACAATTCAGCGCGCAAACTTTGGCGATGGCTCACCTGCAAACCAGTCATAAGACTGATTGATTCAACGTTAGAGCGTTCGTCCTCCCCGAGCGCTCTTCCTTTCCCCCAATTCCCTCCCAATGGGCCATGATGCCCACACAAATGAATGGATAAAATTATGAACAAGATCATTATCGCACTTGGCGTTGCATTGGTTTCCGCAACAGCCGCTTTTGCCGACTCATCCGCTTTGGATGCAAAGGCACCTGATGTCTTTAACGCAGCCTCTGTTGACCAGACTGCAACCGGCTCAATCAACACTGCACCAACATTGGAATTCCGCGCAAAGCTCGGCGATGGTTCGCCAATGTATCTGCAGAACAATTCAATATCTGATTCAACTGCAACCGGCTCCATTGGCGCTGGCTATCAGGTCCAAGAGAACAATCGTTATGGCGATGCTTCCCCTGTTTATGCTCAGTAACAACTTTGTGCGTTAGCACCGGATAAATAACTAAGGGGATGTGGTGACACATCCCCTTTTTTGTGTTGCACTCCTCAAATAGCAGCGGGCCACAATGCTGCAAATGAGTTCAACGGGTGAGTTCACCGCCTCGGGACAACAGGACTGGAGGATAATCTAAGCATTATGAGAAAGACTATCAGTGTAAATAAGACAATGGCATGGCTGTTTGCCGTATCGACAAGCATGATTGTGCAAGCGCTACCAGCGTGCGCGTCAACATGGCTCAATACCGGCAGCGCCACCAGCAGGCCTTTCGGTCACATAGAATATTGCAAAAAGCGCCCCTTTGATTGCCGCCAAAACAAGGGCAACGCCAGGCCCCAGTCGCTTTCGCTTGGCGCGCTAAATTCCGTTAACTCGTCGGTCAATCACCGGATAAAGCCGATGCGTGATGAGGAGCAGTTCGGTGTGCGGGATCGCTGGAGTTACGGTGCCAAAATTGGCGATTGTGAAGATTTCGCGATTGCCAAACGTGCGGCACTCTTGTCACGCGGCTACCGGCCAGAAAACACCTTGCTTGCGATGGGCTACAGCGGCGTGGAAGCCCATGTGGTACTATTGGTCAGAACAGACGGCGGCGATTATGTGCTCGATAATTTGAACCCGGCCGTGCTTCCCGTCGAGAAATCCAGCGTC
>JANPBE010000173.1:0-1703 GCA_031430295.1 Phyllobacterium sp. | reverse complement strand
ACAGGAAAATGGTCGCCCGCGAACTACTTCGGGCCTAGCGTCGTGGCTGCCTTTGGCGCAGTTGGCGCTGCGGCTTTGGCCTTCTTCTTTTTCACCTTTTTAGCGACAGGCTTAGCTGGCACTTTGCCGGAAGCGATATCGGCGGCCTTCTGCTCTTCAGCAGCCATTTGATCCGCGCTCTTCGGCGAGGTATCCACAACGGAAATCACTTTGTTCTTGGCGTTCAAAGTGCAAAGCGCATCGCGTGTATCAACTTTCAGCGCCACGACCGTGTTGCTGCCGTCCTTGGATGAGGAAATTGCGGTCACTAGTCCGGAATCCATAAAATACTTATCGCCCGCCGCTTCCTGACACGCGACCGCAATATCATTGTCCACTTGGGACACGACTGGCGCTGGCGTGCCGCCAAAAAGTCCACCAATCGGGCGTGAAACATCAGCGCTATCTTCAGGGCCAACCAATGTGCCATCTCTCGGTCCAGAGGTAACGCAGCCCGACAGGCCGAAGGATACGGCAACAATAAATGAAACGGCTGGAACTGAAAAACGCATGAATACCTCGATATGATAAGTGCGTTTCTCTATTATCCCCAACGCCAGATTTGTCGAGACGCTTTTAATCTAATTTTAATCATAAGGTTAAAACCGTGCTGTTTATGCCACGTCAACGCCTCATGTTTTGGCAAACATCCAGTTCAAAACCAAACGCCAATCAAACATGCGGATCGGCGTGCCGTGGGTTCCCGTTTCAAACCGGTGAAACATCACGCGGCTTTTACCACCGGATTTTCTTAACGCTTCGGCAAAGTCCGCCATGCCTTGAATAGGCGATGTTTTATCATCACTGCCGTGGCCGATGAATACCGGTAAGCCACCCTTGAAGGCGATTGACTTGGCCAAATCGGGGTCCGCAAATGAACCTAAAAACATCATGCCAGACAGGCGGGGGCCAATATCAGCATCCTTGGCAAGTCGATGGCATAAATAGCCGCCCATTGAACCACAGGCCACGATGAGCTTTGCATTTGGCGATTTTGCCAGAAATGCGGTGATGATAGTCTTCACCTGCCTCGCCCCCTTATCACCAAAGTCTGAAAAGTCTGGCGTTAGGTAAAGCCCGCCGTTTAGTGCGGCCAAATTGCGGATACGATTGAAATTACCGCCAAAAGTCAGATCATTGGAGCCTTGCTTGCGGTTGCCGCCCTGCCCGTGAAGATAGACCACGATAAATGCCGCATTATCTTGAACACCGGTTGCGATTGTGCGCAACGTGCCGCCCTCGCCCTCTACGCCGACATCTTTTTCCGTGCGGCGCACGGAAAGGTCCAGCCAAGGCGCTTTGGCACGCTTTTCCGGCACTTCATCGCGCGCATTGATATCGCGCATTTCATTATAGTCGATTGTGAGGTTCAGTGGATCGGCAGAGGAGCCAACGAAGCCGGGATAGGCAAATTCTGCATCCTTGAAAGGCGCGACCTCCAGCGCATAAGCGACCGACGAGAAGGCAAGTGCAGCGAACAGAACGAAGGTAAGGCGAAAGGTATGTATCATGACAAACCAATTGCCAGAAAACCGCAAGGTTCGAAACCGGAAAATTGAAATTATGTGCCGCGCATATGCGAGGCATTTACTCGCAGCGCACCACGACAAGCGCCTCATAGTGGCCGGTTGAAAAGGCAGGTCCGGTTTTAGTCGCTACGAAAT
>JANPBE010000172.1:0-1157 GCA_031430295.1 Phyllobacterium sp. | reverse complement strand
AAGTGACCTCTTGATCCCGTCTGGCTACTGCTCACCATCGGGCCTGCGGAGCGCGGCGCCCCCCTCTGCCCTGTCGGGCATCTCCCCCGCAGGTGGGGAGATCGGACTGCACGACAGCTTTCGCCAATCGTCAGCGTTGCGGATTGCGGCAGGCACTTATTGTTCATTTTGCTGACTGGCTGCGATAAACCTTGCGCTCCAGCCTTCCCTCTTGCGGGGACGGCTGGCATTGCAAATATTTTCGGCAAATTTTATCCACACCTCAAAATCCTCACTTATCATGCTGCCAGTTTGAATGAGGACTGAAACAGGAATGGACTGGCCGCTCGTCATAGACCGAAACCGCACTGCGCTGCTCACAATCATTGTGGCGCTAATGGCTTCGCTTGGGCTGGTGGCAGGCGGACGTTTGACAACTTTGCCTTTGTTTCTCTATCGCCGTGCACTTCTCATCCTTCGCCCTGCTGAATCTGCCGTGCGGCGGCTGATTATGATTGTGGCGCATGAAATGGCTTTGCGCGGGTTCAAACTGCGTGCGACGCGACGGGACGGACTGGCGGAATTTCTTGTGTTTTCGCGTCCCAACCCGCGCGATGAGCCTTCGTTGCCGTCGTTTAATCTGATTGATCCGTTGAAGATATTCGGGCGGGAAGCGCCGGATATGGACGGGTTTTATTCTGGCGAGGATTCGGGCACACCGGACAAAACACCTGTACCCGCCGCCTCGCTCGCTTTGCGTATTTTAGCGCTGAAAAAGGCCCTGGAAAATTTACCGCACCATGCCAAGCGCCTCGCCCGCTGGTATGAGCAGCGCGATGCTGCTTATGCGCAAAATTTGGCCCATCGTTACTCCCCCATGCGCCCCGGTCCCGCGCCAGCCGCGGTCCGGCGTCATAGGGATGAAATCGACGAGGTTTTGCTCGAATGCCATTTGCTGGCGATTTATGCTGGCGAGCGGCAGGATAGCTCGTGAGAATTTATCAAAATTTGCGAGTTTGTGGCGCTGATTCCTGAGGGGATCGGCGGGCTTTCGCGCGGGTATTTCTTGAGATTGGCTGGCATGGCAGCGCTCGCCCCCCTCTGCCTGTCGGCATCTCCCCCGCAAGTGGGGAGATCGATTATCGGGGAATATTGCAAACCCAAAAGAATGGTTACCA
>JANPBE010000171.1:0-1183 GCA_031430295.1 Phyllobacterium sp. | reverse complement strand
CAATTGTCATACGCCATTGGTGTCGCCGAGCCGTTGTCGATCTACGTCGATCTACACGGCACGGGTAAAGTTGATGAGGCAAAGCTCGAAGTGGCGTTGCGTCAGGTCATGGATTTGACGCCGCGCGGTATCCGTAAGCACTTGGATTTGAACAAGCCAATCTATGCGAAGTCGGCATCATATGGTCACTTTGGCCGCAAGCCCGGTAAAGACGGCTCCTTCTCATGGGAAAAGATTGACATTACCGCTGCCTTGAAGCAGGCAGTCGGAGCTTAATTCTGGGCATCGATACAGGCAAACGTCGCGGCGGCGGGGCCTTCTTTGGCCGCCGCCATGGCAAATCTCTCCGCGCCCTCCAGACGGGGCTGATGGAGACATTGCTGCCCGGTCTTAAACTCGATCTTGAAACGCCAGCACCCTCAGAATTGAAAACCCTGTTTTCTACCCCCGTTGATAATATCCGCATGGAGATTGGTTTCGGCGGTGGCGAGCATTTGCTCCATGAGGCCAAGCGCTTTCCGGACACGGGATTTATCGGTGTTGAGCCATTCGTGAATGGTATGGCCAAAATGGTCACATACCTGCACGAAGGGCCAATGGGATCACTGCGCCTTTATGACGAAGATGCAGGACTGGTACTCGATTGGCTGCCTGCCAACTCGCTGTCGGGCATCGACCTATTTTACCCTGATCCCTGGCACAAATCCCGCCACCATAAGCGCCGCTTTGTCAGTCCGGAAAATCTCGTTCGCATGGTGCGCGCGCTGAAATCCGGCAGTCTGTTCCGCTTCGCCTCCGACATTGAGCATTATGTGAACTGGACCTTGCAGCACGTTGAGGAAAACGGTTCATTCGAGTTTATGGCTACAAGTGCCGATGATTGGCGCAAGCCCTATGAGGCGTGGCCCGGCACGCGCTATGAGGCAAAGGCCTTTCGCGAAGGCCGTACGCCTGCCTATCTCACTTTTAGAAAGCTGTGAGTATCTAGCTGGCTAAGCATATCGCTTTTCTTGGGTTTGGGCTAAAGCTCGCTCAAATTGGTTCTGGAGATCGCCATGTTTGAATTCATAAAAAAAATGATGCCCAAAGAAGAAAAGTTCTTTGATCTCTTTGAAGCCCATGCTGCAAAGCTTATTGCAGGCGCGCAATCGCTTCGCCTCATCATGGATGGCGGCAAGGATTT
>JANPBE010000170.1:0-6128 GCA_031430295.1 Phyllobacterium sp. | reverse complement strand
CGACCCAAACGGGCGCAATGAGGTGACCGAATGGCTGTTTGCAGCGCTGGCGTCGGTGGAGGCGGCAAGCCAGCCGTGGTCTTTCTTTATGTTTGCCGGAGACAGCGGTGAGACATCAATGCGCAAGTTTTTTGACGGCTTCCTTGAGGCGAGATTGAAGAGCATGGAAACGGTGTTAGCCAAGCGCAAATGGCTCGCTGGAAATTTCTCAATCGCTGACATTTTGATGGCGGACGTGCTGCGCCTTGTTAACCGGTTTGATGGACTGGCGGGTTATACCGCCTGCCGTGCCTATGTTGAGCGGGCAAAAGCCCGACCTGCATTTGTGAAGGCTTATAACGACCAGATGGCGCATTTTGCGGCGGCGGATTAAGTTTACTCCTCGCCATCCCCTTCCGGATCAAGAAATCTGGTGGCGCGCCATCCTGTTAGTTTTTCGTTGGTCTGGTCCAGCGCAAAATGGCGGGATGATTCCTTGCCGTAGCCTTCGTCCATCAATTCATCATAATCTGTGTGGGCGTGGCGAATGTGGGCGATTAGCGCCAGCCAGACGCTGACTTTGGGCGAAAACTCACGCAAATGCTTGGCAGCGGCGTGTTTGCGCACGATTTCGGCATCCAAAAAGGGAATTCCGGGGGCAAGCAGTGTAAGGGCATCGGCGATTTCACGCTGCAACTTAGTTGAAAACGACATAGTTTTGCCTTTCTACGACTTGCTTCTTTTTGAAAAATGACATAAACATATCTTTATGTGTTTTTGGATGCCGGATAAATGTCACTGCTTCATTTAGATAATTTGGTGGATACCCTGAAAGCGGTGGCTGAATCCAGCCGTCTGCGCATTTTGCATTTGTTGAAGCAGGGCGATTTGACGGTGACGGATATTACCACCGTGCTGGGCCAATCGCAGCCGCGCGTATCGCGCCATCTGAAGCTGCTTTATGAAGCTGGCTTGATATCGCGTTATCAGGAAGGCTCGTGGGCGTATTTCCGTATGGATGATGCCAATGTTGCCGGTTTGCTCGGTGAGGCGCTGGTGGCGCGGCTTGACGGGAGCGACGTGGTGCTGGCGCGGGACTTGGAGCGCCTTAGCCAAGTGAAGCAACAGCGCCAAGCGCGAGCATCGGACTATTTCAAAAACAACGCGCTGGAATGGGACCAAATCCGCTCGCTTCATGCGCCGGACGCCGCTGTGGAGGCGCTGCTTTTGAAACTGGTGGGTGAGCGAAATTTTCAAGCCATGCTGGATTTGGGCACGGGCACGGGCCGGTTCCTCGAACTTTTTGCGCCATTATACCGCCGCGCTGTCGGCATTGATATGAGCCGCGATATGCTCAGCGTGGCACGCTCTAATCTGGAGCAGGCAGGCATTGCCAATGCGCAAGTGCGGCAGGGCGACATTCTTAACCCGCCGGTGGAGCGCGATGCGTTTGATCTGGTGATGATCCACCAGGTTTTGCATTTTCTTGATGAGCCGCTGGCAGCAATCCGCGAGGCTTCGCGGGCGCTGCGGGCCAACGGGCGCTTGATTATCGTTGATTTTGCCAGCCATGACATTGAAGGCTTACGCGAAAAACATGCCCATGTACGGCTTGGTTTTTCTGATGAGCAAATGAATGGCTGGTTGAAAGACTGTGGCTTGAGGCCGGAAGCCGCGCATGAAGTTGCCGGTTCCGATGCTGGACAGTTGACTGTGAAAATTTGGATCGCCCGCGATCCGCGCCTTTTAATCGCTGGTGACGTTCCGGCAAAAAATACGTTATTGGAGTCTGTATAATGAACGCTTTTCGCCTTTCGCGCCGCCCTGAACTTGGCAAGGATATTCGCGTTTCATTTGAGTTTTTCCCGCCGAAAAATCCCGAAATGGAAGAGCGCCTGTGGCAGACGATTGACCGTTTGCAGGCTTTGAACCCGGACTTCGTCTCGGTGACCTATGGTGCAGGCGGCTCCACGCGCGCGCCAACGGGGCAGACTGTGAAGCGCTTGCTGGATGAAACCGGCTTGAAAGCGGCTGCGCATTTGACATGTGTGAACGCCAGCAAGGCGGATGTGGACGCTGTGGTGCGCGAATACCGTGACTTTGGCGTCAAGCATTTTGTAGCGCTGCGCGGTGATCCTGCGTCAGGCGTCGGCACGCAATATACGCCGCATCCGGATGGCTATAAAAGCGTGGCGGATCTGATTTCGGGCCTCAAAGCGATTGATGATGAATTTGAGTTTTCTGTATCGGCCTACCCTGAGAAGCACCCCGAAAGCCGCGACTATGCCACTGATATTGATATATTAAAGCGCAAAGTGGACGCTGGCGCGACGCGGGCGATTACGCAGTTTTTCTTCGATAATGATGTTTATGAGCGCTTTGTGGAAAAGGTGCGGGCGGCAGGGATTTATATTCCAATTTTGCCGGGCATATTGCCGGTGCATAATTTCAAGCAGGTTACGAATTTTTGCTCGCGCTCGGGCACACATGTTCCTTCATGGTTGGCAGAACGGTTTGAAGGGCTGGACGATGATGTGCAGACTCACGCGCTGGTGGCGTCCGCTGTGGCGGCAGAGCAGGTGCTGGATCTTGTGGAGCGCGGTGTGCAGGACTTCCATTTTTATACGATGAACCGTGCGGATTTGGTATTTGCCATTTGCCATTTGATTGGCATTCGGCCACAGGTGCAGACAGCGAAGGCGGCGTAAGAGCCTACCAAAAACTCTACTTTGACGGCCAACTAGAGCAATTTGCTGCGCTTCCGGTGCTCACGTACCCAAACGTACGCTGCGCTCCAGTTCTCGAAAATCACTATATTTGACTCACCAAAGCGAATTTTGGGTCAGACTCCAAACGTTGTTCACAATTGGACAAACAAAAAAGCCGGTCGCGTGAAGCAACCGGCTTTTTTTAATTTATGCTCCTGCCGACTTCGCTTTTGAAGTTCGGCTCTGGTTTCGTTTATTAAACCAGCCCTAATACCATTGCGCTTACAAACGCAAACGCGGCACAAAACATCAGAACGTTGAGCGACTTCGTTAAATCCATTGCTGAACCTCCATGTTTCTATAACGATAAATGTAGTCCATTCAGCGCTATGTGCAAGAGATTTCCATGCTGCATTGCGGCAAAATTGTGGAAAATTCATATCGTGACCATAGATAACTTATTGAAATATATGGACGATCTGACTTATTCATTATTTGTTAAAGATAGTTAAAATGCATTTCAATTTGCTAATCTTGTTAGCCGGAAACACATTATCTTTTAGGGCTTTGGCTTTGATTTCAAATAGGAAAGTCCGTTTGTAACGAAGAGGCCGATAGCGATGAGTGCCATGCCAAAAATCTCTTGGGCTGTGAGGGTTTCACCCAAAAACAGTGAGCCGAGAAGCACGGCGCTGGCAGGAACGATGAGGGTTACGAGCGAGACAAAGGTGGCTCCGGCCTCGCCGACAATGCGGAAAAACAGAAGGTATGCGAAGGCAGTGGAGGCCAATGCCAGCGCCAAGACCGCGCCCCAGACAGGCATGTGCCAGCTTGTGAGCGCGGGTGCGCCGCTGATAAAAAGCGCAATTGGGCCGGTGATGAGCGTTGAAGTGGTGAGCATTCCCGTGGCGGTGACGAGTGGCGGGACGCCCTTGAACCGCTTGGAATAAATGGCTGCCAAGGCATAGGACATGGCAGCGCCGACCACAGCCAATTGTGCCCACAGCGGCGCGCCGAGGCCTGTTAGCGCGGACGAGCCAACGATCGTGGCTGCGCCAATGATGCCGATGACGATGCCTAACACCTTGGCACTATTGGCTTTTTCGTCCTTAGTCAGCAGCGTGGCGGCGATGACGGTGAGGAACGGTGTGGTGGCATTGAGGATCGACGCCAGCCCTGCGCCGAGCACGGTTTGGCCAAAAAACAGTAATGAAAACGGGATGGCATTGTTCAAAAGGCCGAGGCCGAAGAAGGGCAGGAACGGCTGTGCCTTGAACTCATTCCACTTGCCGCTAGCTAGCAAATAGAGGTGAAGTGCGAGCGCTGCAATGGAAACGCGGAAAAATACCAGCCAGAGCGGCGGGATTTCTTTGACTGCAATTTTGGAGAAAAAGAACGAGCCACCCCAGAGCGCGCCGAGCAAAATGAGCATTCCCCAGGTTTTGGCAGAGGCAGTCGGGGGCGAATCTGGGGTGGACATGGAGGGTTCCTTTTGGCGGCATATTCCACAATTAAGGCAGCCCGCACCACCCGTTTCTTGGCAGTCAGAAAGTGATCAGAAACGATACGCCGCGCGCCCGAAGTCGATACGGAAACCGTGCGCCAGCCGCACAGAAACCATGCGGATTGAATGCGGAATACAAAAAACCTGCCGCGAACCCGTTTTGAGTTCGCAGCCGGTTGAATTGATTGACGCTTAACCCTTGGCGTGCAGTTTTTGTTCCAGCAAATGGACCCGGTCCATCAAGGCGCGGAACAGGCTGAGACCCAAAGGTATGACGCCGATGACGAGGCCACCGACGCCGATGGCAAGCGTGATGCCATCAAAGGTCGGGATTGAGTAGAGTCCGATGAAGGTCATGAAGCCGGCGCCGATGAACGGCCAGATGACGTGGGTGATCGATCCCTTGAAATCACTCGTCAGCATTTTGCGGTAATGCCAAGCGCAGGCGTAACCGGCAAGTGACATGTAAAAGCAAATCTGAATGCCTATGGCAGCAATTGATGCACCGAGAATGGCACTCACTGAGGGCATGTAAGAGGAGGCAAACAGCAGGATGATGCCCAGTGCCCAGATGACCAGCGTGGCGATAAACGGCGTCTGCCATTCGGGGTGAATCTTGGCATAGCGCGGGTGCAGCATGTTGGCGCGGGCCATGGAGAACATCGAGCGGCTGAACTGCAAAATTTGCGTTTCAATAGTGCCGATGGTCGACAGGATGGTGGAGAGTACCGCCAAATAGCTCCACGGCGCAGGGAATAGTTTTTCCGCAATCGCGTAAAGAACATTGGTGTTTGCGTTGGCGATTTCTTCGTCGGTCAAGACGATGAGCACAACGATCATCATAATAATAAAAAACAGGATGAGGTTGACCATTGCCCAGAATGCGCCCTTGCCAGCTGGCATCGGGTTGCCTTCTTGGGTTTCTTCGCCAAGGTTCATTGTCACATCCCAGCCCCAATAGAAGAAGATGGCCGTGAGCGCGCCTGTAGCAAATGTCTGTGGCGTGAACGAGAAGGGTGATATCCATTCCCACGATGGCAAGTGGGCAGGCTGGCCCCAGTATTGATAGAAAGCACCGATAATGAGTGCGAAGATGATGACGGTTTCGATGACTGTGAGCGTGAGCTGCGCATAGGAGGCGTGCTTGATGCCCTTGGTGACAACAGCAGTTACGAGGGTGAGCCAGACAGCAGAGGTGAAAGTCACCCAGCCGGTGTTGTCAACTATTTCAGGCGCTATCCAGCCCATGATGGACAGGATTTTCAATGTCGAAGTGGCGGCTGGAATGGTGGCGGAAACCATGAATACGACGGAGGCAACTAACAGTCCCCAGCCCGCGAAGAAGCCCCATTTCGGGCCGAACACCGTGCCAACCCACGCAAATGTTGCGCCAGCATTTGGCGACATTTTATTGAGGTTGGTGAAGGCCAGCATGAGGCCGAACATGATGAGGCCGCAATAAAGGATGCTGCCAACCGACAAAACACCGACAGCGGCAACGATTGTGGCGGTTGTTACGGCAACGCTGAATGCGGGCGCAGTGCCTGCTATGCCCATCACCATGGATTCCATGGTGCCGAGCGCCCCCTTGGCGAGGCCTACTTCTTCGCTCATTTATTTCCCCTTTGGATTTTTTATAAATCGTTCCAAGGGGCAGTTTAAGCGAGCCAACCAATAAGGGAAGCCGTGTTCGCTAATATATTGTGGATTTTCCAGACCCATTGATAAATCCGCCCTGCTAACGCATTTGGCGCAATTTTCTTCCGCTTCCGGTACTCACGTACTTTAGTACGCTCCGCTCCGGTGCTCGGAAAATCACGCCAACTACGTCAGTATGGCGGTTTCTCAAAAGGTCTGGAGGCATTCACTTAGCCGAGGCGTTCACTTAGCGGCTGGAGGCCAACCATTGCTTCCAGCTGCGCGAATTGCCGTTGAAT
>JANPBE010000169.1:0-2174 GCA_031430295.1 Phyllobacterium sp. | reverse complement strand
GGACTGACGGCGGCGCTGGGCGTTAAGTAAGCTCGATAACATAGCAATCGCCGCCCGAGATTGTGATATTTCCATCGCCTGTGTGGCCCTGCAATATGGCGCAATCATAAGTCTGCAACGTCGGTTTTTGCTCACCGTCATCGACCACCAGCCCGTCCGTGATTGAGAAAACCACCGTCGTCTTGGCTCCCAATGCAACATTACCGCCCTCCAAAATACGGTAGCAATGGTGGCTTGCCGCGCCCTTGCGGCTCATAACATTGAGATCAACAATCGCGCCATCCTTCAGTTTCGCATCGGTCTTGAGGCTGGCATCAAAGCTGAATGGCGCGCGGGCTTTGCCTAGCGAGATGGATGGCATACCTTCGATGGACAGCGCTATGCCATGCCCTTCGAGGACCGACAATGTGCGCTCGACGCCGGCAAATTGCGAGAACGGGCCATCGCTCTCCACCTTTGCCATGGAGATGCGCCAGTCGAAATTATCCAGTCCTGCACCCTCCGGCGAGACAGCAATTTCAATGGTCTCGCCACCGCCGTTTTTCCATGGCATACGGCGATAGTCGTTAAAGCGCAGGGCACGCATCAGCCGAGAATGCCCGGCAGGTTGAGGCCCTTTTCGCGCGCGCAATCCAGCGCGATGTCATAGCCCGCATCGGCGTGGCGCATGACGCCGGTGGCCGGATCATTCCATAACACGCGACCCAAACGAGCGGCGGCTTCAGGCGTACCGTCAGCCACAACGACCATGCCCGAATGCTGGCTGAAGCCCATGCCGACCCCGCCGCCATGATGCAGCGACACCCATGTTGCGCCGGATGCGCAGTTGAGCAGCGCGTTGAGTAATGGCCAATCAGATACGGCGTCCGAACCATCTTTCATGGATTCCGTTTCGCGGTTTGGCGAAGACACGGAACCGGAGTCGAGATGATCGCGACCAATGACAACAGGCGCTTTCAATTCGCCGCTTGCCACCATTTCGTTGAATGCCAAACCAAGGCGATGACGGTCGCCCAAACCGACCCAGCAGATACGTGCCGGCAAGCCTTGGAAGTGAATGCGCTCGCGGGCCATATCCAGCCAATTGTGCAGATGATGATTGCCCGGCGTTAGCTCCTTCACCTTGGCATCAGTTTTGTAAATATCCTCCGGATCACCCGATAGCGCGGCCCAGCGGAACGGGCCAATGCCACGGCAGAACAGCGGGCGTATATAGGCGGGCACGAAGCCGGGGAAATCGAACGCATCAGCAATGCCTTCTTCCAGCGCCATTTGGCGAATATTGTTGCCATAGTCCACCGTTGGCACACCCATTTTGTGGAAGTCGAGCATGGCGCGAACTTGAACAGCCATGCTGGCACGGGCGGCTTTGTTCACCGCCTGCGGGTCACGCTCGCGCTTTTCTTCCCATTGCGCAACGCTCCACTTTTGCGGCAGATAGCCATTGATCGGGTCATGCGCCGATGTCTGGTCCGTCACCGCATCAGGGCGTACGCCGCGACGAATAAGCTCTGGATAAATATCCGCAGCATTACCCAAAAGCGCGACGGAAATTGCCTTCTTTTCCTCGCAAGCTTTGGCAATAATCGCCAGCGCATCATCCAAGTCCTTGGCCTTCACATCAACATAGCCCGTCGCCAAGCGCATTTCGATCCGGCTGGGCTGGCACTCGATGGCAAGGCACGAAGCACCCGCCATTGTGGCTGCCAGCGGCTGCGCGCCCCCCATGCCGCCAAGGCCCGCGGTCAAAATCCAGCGTCCAGCAAGGCTGCCGTTATAGTGCTGGCGGCCCATCTCGACGAAGGTTTCATAGGTGCCCTGCACGATGCCTTGTGAGCCAATGTAAATCCACGAGCCAGCGGTCATCTGGCCATACATCATCAGGCCCTTGCGATCGAGTTCGTTGAAATGCTCCCACGTTGCCCAGTGTGGCACGAGGTTAGAGTTGGCAATGAGTACGCGCGGCGCATCGCTATGGGTTTTGAAAACACCAACGGGCTTGCCGGATTGTACCAACAGCGTCTCGTCGCTGTTCAGTTCTTTCAGCGAGGCAACAATCTGGTCGTAGCTATTCCAATCTCGCGCCGCGCGGCCAATGCCGCCATAGACCACAAGCTCGCTTGGCTTTTCGGCGACCATCGGGTCCAGATTGTTCATCAGCATCCGCATGGCGG
>JANPBE010000168.1:0-1975 GCA_031430295.1 Phyllobacterium sp. | reverse complement strand
GCCTCCGGGCTTCGTAATTTCCTGTTCGCGCCCCGAATCCATGCCCGAATCCTACGTGCGCTATTTGTCTAATAGCCTGCGTGAAACATTCAGGCTGGCAGGCGTGCCGCTGCGTTTGATGCTGCGCACGTCTGATAATCCGTTTGCCGGACGCGCCGGCAAAAAGCACTAAAGAAAACATGCTTAATGCCGTGCTAAATTAACCCTCCATCAAGGTTAATGCTTCATTTTCGCACCTGTAGTCGTTTGCGTAATGTTTTGCGTTCGTGTGTGTGGAGTTGTTCAGTGCGTCAAAATTCCGTTGGTCGGGCCGTTAATCGTCCCCGCAACTCTAGCTGCGCTTCGATTGCGCTGTTCGCATCATTGATATTTTTCGGAACGCCGTCAGTCTTGGGTTATCAAGATATGGCCAGCCTGATTTCAGGCTCCGAAGGCGCAAGCGGGCGTACGCAATCCATCATCCGCCCGTCCGCCGCCGGTTCCATCCAACAAGCCGATATGCCTTATGATTCTGACATGACAACCGGTTCCATCGACGGCGGTGGCATCGAAGCACCGGGTATTGGCAAAATTGCTTTCAGCTCCAAATCCGGCCAGATTGACACCACGCCCGATGAGGACCGTGTCAATCGCTCGGAGAAAATGGGTCGTTTGGTCGGTGTTTCCAAGGTCACGCCACCAAAGGCATTTACCGCTGGCAGTGTTTTGAAGCGCACCTCATCTCTACTGCGCCCGACCCTTTCCACAGATGTGCAAATGGCATTTGAAAAGAACATCATTCGCGGCAAAGAAATTCAACTGGCTTTGAATTTTCATGAAAAGACGGTCAAAGCCGCCCCTGTTGCTCAGCTTCCAAGTTTGATTGCCGATTTGGCAAACGACAAAATGATCCGCATTTCCGCAAGCGCCTATGCACCCGTCGAGCCGGACTATGCCACAGAATCGCCGTTTGAAAGTCTGTTGAAACAAGACACATCCAAGCTGGCCGCTGTGATTCCCTTCGCACCTGGTGACCATGAATGGGCAAAAAAACCACTACCAGCCTCCGTTTATACCAAGGCCGAGCAGCGTTGTCTTGCCGCAGGGGTATACTTTGAAGCTCGTGGCGAATCGACCAAAGGGCAGGCGGCTGTCGCCCAAGTTATCTTAAATCGCGTTAAAAACCCGACCTATCCAAACACAATTTGTGGTGTCGTCTATCAAAACGATGACTGGAAAAACCGTTGTCAGTTCTCGTTTGCCTGCGATGGAATCAAAGACCAAATCGGCGAAGCCTTCCATTGGAAAAAGGCTCAGGAAGTGGCGCTGGCGGTTACCACCGGTGAAATCTACCTGCCGGAAGTCGGCGGCTCCACACATTATCACGCGGTCTATGTCAAACCGGGTTGGGCCCGCACGATGGAAAAAATGAAAAAAATTGGCAGCCACATTTTCTACAGAACCTATGGCGGCGGCTGGAGTTAATATCCGCGCTAAGTGGCTGTTGATGTCGCATCATCGAAATATGCACTAAATATTAGCCCAACTTATTGAAGTTAAAGGGCTATTCATTGGCCCAACTATCTCGCTCGCCGCCTTGACACGTCTTGGCGGCGAAACTATGTTGCGGGCAGGTCAAGGGCTTTTTCAGCCAAAAACGCGACGGCAGCTTGGTTTCGGGAGATCATATGGACGACCCAAATCTGGACAAACGACGCGACGAGCTGGGCGAAAAATTGGCGGCTAAGGGCGTTTTTAACAAGGCCGCTAAAGGCAATGTGCAGGCACAAAAAACTGATGGCATGGCGGGCACCGCCTATGCCATGAAACTATCCAGCGAGTTCATTGCCGCCATTTTTGTTGGCTTCGTAATCGGTTGGTCACTGGATAAAAAGGCAGGCAATTCCCCTTGGGGAATGATTATTTTTGTCATTTTAGGTTTTTGTGCCGGAATTTTGAATATTATGCGCTCGGTGGGCTAGATTGCGCCGAGTAA
>JANPBE010000167.1:0-2294 GCA_031430295.1 Phyllobacterium sp. | reverse complement strand
CAAAATGCGGCGGGCATTGGCGATGGGCAGAAAGGCGGCTTTTATAGAGCTGGGTAAAGTCTTCGATGCGGCTTGCCATTTGTTGACGTGGGACAGGCCTAGCTCGCAGAGTGCATCCGTGGCGCTCTTGATGGCAGGCTTGTTTTCGCCCTTGATGAAGGCATCACCATTCATGCCGCATGCGCTGAGAATATCGGCTGGCACATAGCATTGGCTACGAGATCTGGTGCGCGGCAGTTGCTGGATTATTGCCGCGATGCCTAACGCGACGCCTGCATGGCCGGAGGCATCTGCGGCTTGGCGGGCGGCGTCCTTATTGAGAATCAAACAGGCAAGCTGAATAAGCGCGGAGTGCGTCGCGCCAAGATAGGCTTCCAGCGCCGTCTGGTCTGGCATTATATCATGATAATAATCAAAAATGCGGGCCTCGCAGTAGGCGTCAAACGCGCTACGTGGCAGATTGTGATCATTGATAATTCGCAAAAGTGTGGCGGCAACAGGATGGCCTTGGGCCTCAGCGTCTCGCTCGCCGTTCGCAACATCACGCCACCATTGCAGGCGGATTTCGCCCGGCAGCGGGTCGTGCACAATCTGAGAAATTCGGGAAACTTCGGCATCGAAAGCATAGAGCGACAACAGCGCATCACGCTTATCGGCAGGTGCAAACAGGGTGGCGATATAGCGATCCCAGGCGCTGGTACGCACAATTGAGGCGATGTCCGGCGCGGGCATCAATCCACCACGATAAGCGCGGCAGCGACACGGCGCTCTTCTGCGAGCAGCACATTGTATGTGCGCACTGCTGCGCCCGTGCTCATGGGGTCGGCGACGACACCCTTGGCTTTCAGTGCTTCACGCAGGTCTTTCGGAATTGGTCGAATCTCAAGTCCCATACCGATGAGCAACACATCAAAGTCCGCTGTTTCAGCAATGAGCTTGGCAAAGTCATCGATGGTCAGCTTGGTCGGGTCTTTGGGTTCCCACTCATAAACGCCGGATGGAAGACAGATGATGGAGCCACGGTGGGACATGTCTGCAAAGCGGAAGCCGCCTGCCCCATAAGCATCAATCGGTGCCCGCCCCGGAAAATGGGCGGGCTTTAATGTGATGCCAGCGGACAATCTTTAAGCCTTCACGACGATTTCATCGCCGTTTAGCGCGCCGGTTGCCTTGTCAGATGTTGGACGAAGACCAAACAAGATGAGGAGCGGGCCCGCAACGAATATCGACGAGTATGTTCCGATAAGAACACCAAACAGCATGGCGGCCGTAAACGAGCGGATAACCTCGCCGCCGAACACGAAAAGTGCACCGAGCGCAATCAGCGTGGTCAAAGCGGTCAAGGTGGTACGCGACAGGGTTTCGTTCATCGACAGATCAAGCAGTTGATCGAGCGGCATTTTTTTGTAGCGCCGCAGATTTTCTCGCACACGGTCATAAACCACGACCGTATCGTTGAGCGAATAGCCAACGATGGTGAGAATTGCCGCGATACTGGACAGGTTAAATTCAATGCCCGTTATCGAGAAGAAGCCGATGGTCATGACCACGTCATGGGCCGTCGCAATGATCGCTCCCACACCGTATTGCCACTCAAAGCGTATCCAGATGTAGATCAAAATGGCGATGAATGAGACCAGAATTCCGATGATGCCCGCCGTTGCGAGTTCGCCCGAAACTGTCGCGCCAATGGCCTCAACACGGCGGAATTCAAAATCTGCGCCCAGTTCATTGCGTATATTGGTGACAACCGTTTGGTCGGCCTTCTCGCCCAAATCCTGCGCTTCCACGCGGATAAGCACGTCATTTGGTTTCCCAAACTGCTGAACCTGCACTTCACCGACATTGAGCGCCGTCAGGCGTTCGCGAATGGAGCCGACATCGGCCACTTCCGACTTCGATTGAACTTCCATAATCGAGCCACCCTTAAACTCGATGCCGTAATTCAGGCTGTGCATGAAGAACAGGCCGATGGCGATAACTGTCGCAATGGCGGTCGCAGTAAAGGTATAGTTTCGGATGCCCATGAACGGGATTTTTGTACCATGAGGTATAAGGTTCAAAATACCATGCGGCTAGTCCTTTGGCTTGGAACGACGCAGCCACAAGGACACCAACCAGCGCGTAAAGGTGAAAGCTGTGAACACGGTTGTTGCGATACCGAGCGCGAACGTGATGGCGAAGCCCTTGACCGGACCGGAGCCGAGATAAAACAACACGGCGGCGGCAATGAATGATGTGACGTTAGCATCGACGATGGTCGCAAGCGCCTTGGTAAAGCCGGTATCAATGGC
>JANPBE010000166.1:0-10268 GCA_031430295.1 Phyllobacterium sp. | reverse complement strand
CTTCGCGGATGACCTCACTTGCTGATCCGTACAGGCCGGTCTTTAGCTGGTTGGCGACGTAATCTTCCAGTTCTTTGGTGAGTGAGATATTCATGCAGCGCACTCCTTTGGGTATGTGGACAAGATATAATGATAACAAGGAATGTCAAACTTTGTTATTATATTAGAAGCGCAGGAATGAGTTCTCGCAAAGAATTACCGACGAAAAACTGATTATTTACAATGTCTTGGCGATTAACAAGGCCTTCTACTGCCTTGCTCCCATCGAGCAACTCTTGGCGCAAAACACCTTTGAGCAAACCGGCTTCCAGTGGCGGGGTGACTAGGATGCGACCTCTTTTAACGAACAGATTTGTGATGGTCCCCTCGCATAAATGGCCGTGTTGATTTTCGAGTAAAACCTCGTCGATTTCCGAAATTGGATATTCGGCACGGGCGGCTTCATACTGTTCCCGAAGTGAGGTTTTGTGCTCCAGCAGCGGGTTGTTGGCATCAAGTTTTGTGGCGGCGATGGCGATGCGCCAGATGGTTTGCGGGGCGAGCGGCGTGAAGGGAAATGTCTCCAAGGTGAGCCGATTTTGCTGGTCGAGACACAGCCGAACACGCAACGGAATGGATGCGCCAATCGCACGGAGATCGTGCGCCGCTCGCTCGAAATCGAACTGCTTGCCGAGTGCCTTGGCCGAATTCGTCATGCGCTCGATGTGGCGCTCGGCACGGATGCAACCTATGCCCGGCTCATAGCGCAGTGTCTCAATCAGACTGAGAGGTTGATGTTGCCTGCTGCGAAGCGGGCCTTCAATAGACATTCATCATACTCCGCGCTGCCATCTGAATCGAACACCACGCCGCTGCCGACATTGAATTTGGCGCGGCCATTATCTTCGAGCACAACGGTGCGGATGGCAACATTGAAACTCATTTGGCCTGTCGGCGCTATCCAGCCAATGGAGCCGCAATAGACATCGCGGGGGCTGTCCTCCAAATCATTGATAATTTCCATGGCGCGGATTTTTGGGGCGCCGGTGATGGAGCCGCACGGGAAAAGCGCTGCGAAAATATCGCGGAGTGAAAGATGCGGTAAAAGTTTGGCGCGGATGCGGCTGACCATTTGGTGCAGTGAAGGATAAGTTTCGACGGTGAAAAGTTCTGGCACATGCAGCGAGCCGACGGTGGTGATGCGCGAAATATCGTTGCGCAGCAGATCGACAATCATGCGGTTTTCGGCCTGATTTTTGCCGTCGTTTTGCAAGGCGAGCTTTATTGCCAAATCTTCTTCAGGCGTCTTACCGCGCTTGGCAGTGCCTTTCATCGGGCGGGTTTCAATCCATCCATCGGCGTCGATCTCGAAGAAAAGTTCCGGTGAGCGCGAGAGGATATGCGGGCCGCCAAGAGCGACCACGCCGCCGTGGCGCACGGGCTGGCGCTGCGTCAAGGTGTGGAAAATCGAAACCGGATCGCCCGCCCATTCGGCGTGGATGGGGAAGGTGAGATTGGACTGATAGCAATCACCTAGCGCGATGTGTCGCTTCAGTTTGTCAAAGCGGGAAACGTAGTCTTCGCGCGTCCATGCCGGCACGGCATTACGCAGCGGGGCAGGCGGAATGGGGGCGGAACGTTCGGACGGGCGGAAGGTGGAAATGTCGGCGTCGTCAAATATGCCTAGCTGCAATAGGGGTACGCCGCGATTTGCCGGAAGCAAGGGTTTGAGCTTTTCCTCCAGCAAATAGCCTGCCTCATAAGACACATAGCCCGCCAGCCACTTGCCAGCTTTTCGGGCGGCGTCGGCTTTTTCAAAAGCAAGGATGATCTCGCTTGTCGTTTCAGCAGTCAGAATTTCAGACGGCCGCGCAAACAGCCGCCGCACGCCGAGAATATCGTCGTGGAGGAGAACATGGGGCGGGAGTGCGGGCGTTTTCAGAAAAGGTGTTCCTGTGAGATTTGTCTGACCATAGACTTAGCGCGATTTGCCGGATTGCTAAACTGCGACATGAAGCGCTATCAAATTTCATAGTAATAGTCGGGTCATTCGGTGCGCGTGGTGGACTTTGCCGTTCGCTCTTCCAGCGCTTTCACGAAGGCCTTCCGTATCCGCTCAAATAGTTTGTCGGGTAGCAGTCCATAAACAATACTACTGGGATCACCGCGTGTGGCTGGCCTAAGATCGGGGCCGGGCCACACAAATCTATTAGCCTCATTTATTATGACCCATGACCGCGCCTCATCTAGGCCAAGTCGTTTTTTGACGTCAGCGGGAATTTCCACTGCCATTTTTGAATCGTGAGGCGGGGTATGGGTGATCGGTAATACAACAACTGTTTGTCGGTCATTCTCGATTTTACTCGCCATTACAATGGCGCAAGGCCGGTCTTTTAGACCTTCCTCTTGTCCGCGTAAAAATTCTGAACGCCAAAGATAACTATATCTGATGACTAATGCAGGTGTCGGGCGCGGAAAGCTCACGCCCTAATCCTTTATTTCGTGATCGAACTCTTTGGCTGAGTCTGGCGCGCGCGCAGCCTTAATCATCTCAATGTCTTCGGCAGTAAAATCGTCCAGACCCAAAACTTCACGGTCCCGTCGTTTCAGGCGGGCATATTCTTCCGTAGAAATCATTACGGTTCTCTCTCTGCCATTGCGGGTAACTGCAATGGCTTGGGTGAGGGCAAGATCCTGATAACGGCCAATGTTGCGCTGAAATTCGGCGGAACTGACTTTGAGCATTTCGTTCATGTCATGTCTCCAGTTTCATGCACTATACGTAAATTGCATAAGTTATGCAATATTCTACGCCATCCCCTCCAGTTCATCAATCAGTCCTTCAATCACCGACAGCCCCTTGTCCCAGAACATGGGATCCGTCGCATCCAGCCCAAACGGCGCTAACAATTCGGAGTGATGTTTGGTGCCGCCGGCGCGGAGCATATCGAAATATTTTTCTTGGAAGCCGCTTTCGGCATTTTGATAGACGGCATAGAGCGAGTTTACGAGGCAATCGCCGAAGGCGTAGGCGTACACATAGAAGGGTGAATGGATGAAATGCGGGATGTAGGCCCAGAATGTTTCGTAGCCGGGGCCGGATTTGACCGCAGGGCCGAGGCTTTCGGCTTGCACTTCTAACCATAATTCGCCGATGCGCTGTGAGGTGAGCTCGCCTTCCTTGCGCTCGGTGTGGAGGCGGCGCTCGAACTGGTAAAAGGCAATCTGGCGCACGACTGTGTTGATCATGTCCTCGACTTTTTGCGCCAGCATGGCTTTGCGCTCGCCGACATCCGTGGTGCGGTTAAGCAGCGAGCGGAAGGTGAGCATTTCGCCGAAGACTGAGGCGGTTTCGGCCAATGTCAGCGGGGTGGCACTCATCAGGGGTCCGCGCGGGCCAGCCAAGACTTGGTGGACGCCGTGGCCAAGCTCGTGGGCAAGCGTCATGACATCGCGCGGCTTGCCCTGATAGTTTATCAGCACATAGGGGTGGACCGATGGTACGGTCGGGTGGGCAAACGCGCCGGGGGATTTGCCGGGGCGGGTTTGCGCATCAATCCAATTTTTGTCGAAAAACTGCTTGGCGATGCTCGCCATTTCTGGCGCGAAGTCGCCATAGGCTTCCAGCACTGTGTCGCGGGCGGCATCCCAGCTGATTTCGGCTTTGGGCGCGGTGGGAAGCGGCGCGTTGCGGTCATAATGCATGAGCTGATCGAGGCCGAGCCATTTGGCTTTCATGGCGTAGTAGCGGTGTGACAGACGCGGGTAGGCTTTGATGACGGCGCTGGCAAGCGCATCCACCACTTCGCGCTCGACACGGTTTGCCAAGTGGCGGCTGTCGGCAATGTCTTCAAAGCCGCGCCAGCGGTCGGAAATTTCCTTATCCTTGGCAAGCGTATTGGTGATGAGCGCAAAGGTGCGGATGTTGTCACCAAATGTTTTGGCCAGCGCCTCAGAACCCAGCTTGCGACGGTCGCGGTTGGCGTCTTGCAGCAGGTTCAAGGTCGGTTCGATTGGTTGTTTTTCGCCGTCCACATCAAAGCGCAGTGCCGTCATGGTTTCGTCAAACAGCCGGTTCCACGCGCCGCGACCGGTGGTGGATTTTTCGAGGAAAAGCTGCTCGGTGCGCTCGTCCAGTTGGTAGGGTTTGTCTTTGCGCAAATCCTCAATCCACGGGCGGTAATGCGCCAGCGCGAGATTGGTCTCATAGGCTTTGTGTAGCAGCGCGTGGTCGATTTGGTTCAGCTCAAGGGGGTAGAATAAAAGGTGTGACGAGGCGTCCGTCAGCTTTTCCTGCGCGTCGCCATAAAGTTTGGCGATGGCGGGATCTGAAGAGTCTCCTGCATAGAGCAGGCCGACATAGGACATAATGCGCCCCATTATGTCTTCGATATCTTCATAGTCCTTGATTGAGTCAGCCAATGAGCCGCCGCCTGAGGTTGCTGATTCGGCTATGAGTTTGCCCTTCCACCTAACTTCAAAGGAAAGAGCCTTGTTTGCAGACTCCAATATATCTTGTGCCAATTCGGGGCAAGTTTGGGATGAGTACAGGTCCGCGAGGTTCCAAGTTGGAAGATTGTGCCTCGACACTGTTGAAATTACACCAGAATTTGCCGCAAATGTGATTGATTGGTTAAGTCCACACTTATATAAGATATTAGACATCTAAATTGGCTCCAGCCGGAATCTATAACGAGTTCTACCACTCGTACCTCTATATGGGCAAATTTTGATAACAGACAATTCACCTGTTTTGTTGAGACCATTTTCAGCAATGTTTGCCATAGTGAGACAGTAGATGGTTTTAACACAAAGTGACTCATGACAGGATTGATACTCATCGTTGATGACGAACCCGTGCAACGGCGCCTGCTTGAAGCGTCGGTTATGCGCATGGGCTATGATGCGATGCCTGTGGAAAGTGGTGCAAAAGCGCTGGCGGCCTTTGAAGGGCCGCAGGGCGGCGATATTGCTCTGGTCATTCTTGATTTAGTGATGCCGGATTTGGATGGCATCGCGGTTTTGGAACGCTTGCGTGAGCGCGATATCCAAGTGCCGGTGATCGTCCAAACGGCGCAGGGCGGCATCGACACGGTTATCAATGCGATGCGGGCTGGGGCGTTTGACTTTGTGGTCAAGCCGGTTTCGCCAGAACGTTTACATGTGTCGATTGGCAATGCTCTAAAAGTGCAGGCGCTTGAGGGCGAATTTACCCGCATCAAAAAATCTGCGGCGGGAACGCTGTCGTTCAAAGATATTATCACCCATAGCCCGGCCATGGAGCGCGTCATTCGCCTTGGCGAAAAAGCGGCACAGTCCAACATTCCGATCATTATCGAAGGCGAATCGGGCGTTGGTAAGGAAGTGATTGCGCGGGCCATCCAAGGTTCCGGCAAGCGCCGTGGCAAGCCGTTCGTCACTGTTAATTGCGGCGCTATTCCCGATAATCTGGTCGAGAGCATTTTGTTTGGCCACGAAAAGGGTTCGTTCACTGGCGCAACCGAAAAGCATCAGGGCAAGTTCGTTGAGGCCGATGGCGGCACGTTGTTTTTGGACGAAATTGGCGATTTGCCGCTGGATGCGCAAGTAAAGCTGCTGCGCGCGGTGCAAGAGGGCGAGATTGATCCGGTTGGTGGTCGCAAGACCGTAAAGGTTGATATCCGCCTGATTTCGGCGACTCACCGCAATTTGATTGAGCATGTGCGGGCGGGAAAATTCCGCGAAGATCTTTACTATCGCATCAATGTGTTTCCGATATTTGTGCCGTCTCTGCGGGATCGCCGTGAGGATATTCCCTGGCTGGTGCGCCATTTTGTGGCGCGGTTTGCCGCGGAAGAAGGGCGCAAGGGCCTATCGAATGTTTCATCACAAGCGATGGCAATGCTTAGATCCTACGATTGGCCGGGCAATGTGCGCCAGCTTGAAAATGCGGTTTTCCGCTCTGTTGTGATGTGCGAAGGCAAAGAGCTGACGCCGGATGATTTTCCGCAAATTCAAAGCCAGACCTCGCGCTATGAAGTGATGATGTCGGCTACTGAAGACGAGCAGGACGCTATTATCGCCGAAGAGGCGCAGAATGCGCCGGTTTTGATGGACGAAAATGCGCTGCCGCTTTTGGCAGAAGATGGCGAAATGCGCTCGCTGGTGGAAATTGAAGAGCAGATTATCCGCCGCGCCATTGCGTTTTACGACGGGCAAATGAGCGAAGTGGCACGTCGTTTAGGCATTGGCCGTTCGACGCTTTATCGTAAGCTGAAAGAATATGGCATCGAAAGTGATGATGCCGAGGCTGTTCACGCTGCTTAAATCAATAGGCACCGGTTGTTTACCATTCATCTACCATGTTATAGGAAGTGGCGCGTGCTCTTGGCTTTGCCATTTCAATGACTTATTTGTGGGACACTAAGCGGCTGTTAACCAAATTCGCCGACACTGGTATGGTAAACAAAGTCTATATAGGGATTTTAATCCAGTGTTTGGCAATCAAGGTAATTCGAGGGGCGATTTGACTTCAGCGAGTGGGATCATTGCAAAATTATCTGGCGTGGCGCGTGTCGCGGCAGCTGGGGCTGCGCTATGTCTTGCGACGGCTTTTTCATCGCCCGCTTCTGCTGAGACCCGCACTCTCAAAGTTTATCAAGTCCACACTGGTGAGCGCGATGAAATCACCTTCAAGCGCAATGGTGTTTATTTGCCGGATGGTTTGAAAAAGCTGAATTATGCGCTCCGCGATTGGCGTCGCAATCAGCCGATACGTATGGACCCGCGGCTGTTTGATTTGATCTGGGAAGTTTATAAACGCACCGGCAGCACCGAATTTATCCATGTTGTGTGTGGCTATCGTGCGCCGGAAACCAACTCGATGCTGCGTCATCGCTCCAAGGGTGTTTCGGAAAAGAGCCAGCATATTCTTGGCAGGGCTATGGACTTTTTTATCCCCGGCGTTCCCTTGAAAAAATTGCGTTACACCGGCTTGCAGATGGAAATCGGCGGCGTCGGGTATTATCCGACCTCCGGCTCGCCATTCGTTCATATGGATGTGGGTCGCGTTCGTCATTGGCCCGGCATTAGCCGCAATGAGTTGATGGCTGTTTTCCCGAACGGTAAGACAATTCATATTCCGAGCGATGGTCGTCCGCTTGCAGGTTATGACGTGGCGATGGCTGCCTATAAGGCACGGGGCGGCGGATCTGCGATTGCCAGCGCAATTCCCTCTGGCGGCAAGAAGCGCTCTTTGTTGCAGGCGCTCTTTGGCGGCGGTGCGGATGAGAGCGAAGATAATGCAGGCGATGAAAGCGTGGCGGTTGCCGCTGCTGCACCTAAGCCTATAAAGCAAAAGCAACAGGCTGCGCCTATTGAGCCGGACCCGACACCGCTTGAGCCACAACAGCCTGTTATCGTTGCGACATTACCACGCCGTGATAAGAGCACCGGTATTGAACCACCGCGTCCTGATGTTGATGTGAATGGCCAGCAGCCGGAAGTATTGGCTTTCGCTGTACCGGTTCCTTCGAAGAAACCGCGTTTTGCAGCTGTTCAGCCAAATGTGGCGCAAGACACCGGCGCGGCCGATCAGGCGGCGATTGAGGCTGTTATCAAGGCCGATAGTGCGCAGGTTGCGGCGACACCTGTCGTGGCAAAGATTGATCCGAAAGCTGATGAAGAGGCCATTCGTGCGGCACTTGGCGTGGCGACAACGGAAGTGGCGCAGGAGCCATTTTTGGCCGGCAATGTGCCTGTGCCGGGCAAAAAACCCAAAGCGCCGGAGACTGAGCTAGCCTCTGTTGCTGTGCCGACCCCGCGTCCGATTTTGGAAAGCGAGACGACAGCCAGCGATACTGCGCCTGCAGTTGAAGTTGCCTCGCTTGAGCCCAATGATGGCAAGACGCAAGGCGATCAGGTTTTGGAGCAACAAGCGGAACTTCAGCCAGCGCCGGATGTTGTCGATGACACCACGCCCGAAGACTTGGTTGATGACACGGGCGATGTTGTAGCTTCGGTGCCGATTCCTGCGCAGAAGGTGGTGAATACATCTGCCACGATGCGCTCTGCGATGCTGGGCGATGCTGATACGAGTGTTGACGGCGATGTTAAAACAACGTCGAAGGGCGCCAAGCCAAAGGCCAAGGATGCTAAGCCTGGCATCAAGGCAGTTGCGACCGCGCCGACACCAAAGGTTGGCAAGTTTGCCCTTGGTGCGCAAAATATCGCCATGGCAAACCAGCCGATAGCGCCTGAATATGCACAGGCCTTGGTGCGCGAAGCGCCGACCGAAGTCTACATGGCTGGCTTCAGCAAGGATGCGCCTTTGCAGGCCAACAAATTCTCCGGCAAGGCTGTGAATTTCCTGCGTGTGGCGAAGTTTAAGGGTGTGAAGTAACCACGCTAACTGCCCAAGAGCGCAACCAATAAAAACAACGCGGTAGCCAATGGCTGCCGCGTTTTTGTTTTGGTGGTTTAAGCCATCTGCGTTCAGAATTTATTTCTGATTGCGAACGGATTGCCACGGGGAGCTTTCACTCCCCGTAGCTTGTTTTAACCGCGATGCTTACGCTTGCGCCATGGTGCGTTGGACTGCCAGTCGCCGGCCATGATTGTTCCGTAAGGAATAACCTCGTCAACGACTTCGGCCAGTTTGTATTTGTCAATCTGACGACGCATACTGGCAGCGTTTTTATAGGCGCTTGGCAACTCCGAAACGTCGATTGTGCCGGAGAAGAAACGTGCATCTAAACCGCGTGTTTCTTCTGCAAACACCTCGTCCTTATCGCGTCCGCCAAGGTTGGCGATATGACGCGTGCGGGAGAAGTTCCGGCCTGCACCATGTGGTGAGAAGCCCAGAGCATTGGCAGCGTTGGAGCCACGAACAATCAAAATCGGTTCCGCCATATTGAGCGGAATGATTGTCAGGTCCGTGGCATCCCTCGCCCAGCCATCGAAGGCCGGGGTTGCGCCCTTGCCGTGATAGAACAGGCCATCGGATTTACGGAACACGAAATTATGTTCGTTCCAGAACCGGTCCGCAACTTTAGCTCCCAGTTTTGCCGCGCTAAGATCATGAATCTTATAGTGGTTTTCCTTGGTCCAAAGCCGGATAGTCTGCAACGCATCCCAATAGAGATCGCCATCGTGCGTGTCCGCTTTGATCCACGCGTTCATGGCTGGTGTTTCCGGCGACACATCGCGGCGATGATGCTCGGCCAGCTTCATGCCCTTGTCATAAAGCCGTGCGCCCGGACCGCGTGAACCATGATGAGTAACCAGCACGGTTTCGCCGGAGGACTTCATCGTACCGACATAGGCAAAATGGTTGCCGTCGCCCTGCGTGACGAAATGATCCTTCATGCCGCTAATGCCTTCGCGCAGAAGCGCGTTGGCCATAAAGGCTTCGGACACTTCCTTCGAGGGATCAAACTGATCGCCGCGTGCGCGGCCACCGGGGCCGAAATGCGTCACTGAATGCACTGCATCCAGCAATGCTTTCGGGTCCACACCGGGGAACACCGAAATCGCCATCGAACAGCAAATATCCGCCGAATGCATTCCGGGGTGAATGCCTTCAGAGGCAATCACGCCGCCAACGGGAATTGTGCCTATCGGTCCCGCCGGACAAGCATCTGGCATCACTGCGCCTGCCTTCAGCACAGGCGTGCGCATCAGCACGTCCATTGTGGCGCGGACCTTTTGCACATTGTCCAGCTCATCATCGTTTTCGATGTCGATGTTCATGAAATAGGGCGTTTCGCCGGTAGCCTTCAAATCCAAAGTCGGGCCGGGCACGAAGGGCTTGATCGCCTCCATGCCTTCCTCAAAGGTGCTGCCGCTTTTCATCAACTCATTGCCCGCCGCCATCGCGTCGCGGAACCAATGGCCCTGCTTATATCCGGCGTCGATTAAATCCTGCCCGCTGATAACTTCTTTCATTTTACTCTTCCTTTCCAACCGGACGGGAAATTTCCCGTCCGGCCCGTCTTTTGTAACAGGCACGGATTTGCCTGCTCTTTGCTTCAGTTCTGCTGTAGCAATATAGCCATTGCAGGTGGCGTGCCAGATATGATTTTGTGGTGTTCTGTTGAAGCAAAAATCAATTAAGCCATTGAAAATAATCAATAAAAATCTTTTCTATTTTTACGTTGATGGTTCTGGATGTATTCATGATATGGGAATATACTATATTAACGTATAATATTTATCTGGATTTATAATATGAAGGCACGAGTGGTATTTGGGTTTCTTGGCACTAGGCTTGATGATGGCATGGGGCCGGAACGGTGGAACAAGTGGCGACC
>JANPBE010000165.1:0-2991 GCA_031430295.1 Phyllobacterium sp. | reverse complement strand
GCGTGCGCGCCAGTTGCGCCTCAAGACGCCGATGTCCTGCGCATTGCAATCACTGAGGCGGAACAACAGATCAAAAGCGACGCTTTGCCCGTGCGTCAAACCAACCAAACGACAGCATTTAATATGCAGTCCAAAGGCAAGGCAAACAGTAAGTCCATGGGCAAGTCCAAGGTTGACGAACCCTGCAATCTATATCTTCAATCTGAGATTCCAACAATTGCCTCGATATTTTCCAAGCCCAGTGGCTTGGGTGCGCGCGTCGATATTGTCGGTTTGCTGAGGGGCTTTTGCGATTATTTTTCGATCCATCAATATCGCGTCGAAAAGAAGCATACGCCCACAAAAATCAAGACTCCCTTCCCTGTAATAACACCCAGAGTTATTGGCCGGCACAGGGTTTGAAACCTTAGAAACAGGATATTTCTGAGGTTTGACCATAGACGGCAGTCTAAAATCAATAAAATGCAATTAAATCAGAGACATAGGTTAAATTTAAGGTTTAAGTCCCAGTTAAGCATTTGTTAACTATAAATTCCTTGCTCAATTATAAGAATCGTATTTAATAACGTTAAAAGGACAATAAAATGACTAATAGCGTTATTTGTGAGAAATTATGAACCAAATCTCAACCGTGCGCCTTCAATTTGATGAGCTTATCCTCAAACAGGGGCAGGAAATTTCGCGCCGCTTGAACCAATTGCGCCTCGAAACCTTTCCGCCAAACGCACAAAAAACTTTGCGTCATTTCTCGCTTGCGGAGGCCGCCAGCTTTCTGGGTGTGTCGCCAAGCAACTTAAAAAAACTGCATCTGGAAGGCAAGGGGCCGGAGCCATCTGTGCAGGCCAATGGACGGCGGACTTATTCGGCACACAATATCAGCGAGATGCGCGAATATCTGGATCGCAATGGCCGCGCGGAAGTTAAGCGCTATGTGCCGCGTCGGCGTGGGAATGACAAATTGCAAGTGATTGCCGTGGTAAACTTCAAAGGTGGTTCCGGCAAGACGACGACAGCCGCGCATTTGGCCCAGCATCTTGCGCTTTCTGGCCACCGTGTCCTGGCCATTGACCTTGACCCGCAAGCCTCGCTCACTGCGCTTTATGGCATTCAGCCCGAACTTGATAACAACCCCTCAATCTATGAGGCGCTGCGTTATGACGGCGACAAGAAGCCCGTCAGCGACGTTATTTTGCCGACGAATTTTCCCGGTCTTGATCTCATTCCGGCGACGCTGGAATTGCAGGAATATGAATATGATACGCCGCTGGCCATGCAGGACCGCGCCAGCAATGAAGGCCGCATGTTTTGGAACCGCTTGGAAAAAGCGCTGACCCAAGTGGATGAGCGCTATGATGTGGTGATTATCGACTGCCCGCCGCAGCTTGGCTATTTGACGCTCACCGCATTGTCGGCAGCGACCTCGGTGTTGATTACCGTGCACCCACAAATGCTGGACCTCATGTCCATGTCGCAGTTTTTGCTGATGCTGGGCGATATATTGAAAACCATCCGTAAGGCTGGCGCAGTGGTGGAGCTGGACTGGCTGAAATATCTCATCACCCGCTATGAGCCCACCGATGTGCCGCAGGCGCAAATGGTCGGCTTTATGCAATCCATGCTGACCGAACAAATGCTGAAAAGCCCGATGCTGAAATCAACCGCCGTGTCTGATGCGGGTCTTACCAAGCAGACGCTCTATGAAGTTGAACGCTCGGCCATGAACCGCGTGACCTATGAGCGTGCCATGGAATCCGTCGAGGCGGTGAACACAGAAATTCGCGAACTTATCCACGGGGCTTGGGGCCGTGCTAGAATAGCATCATAAGGGAAATAGACTGCCGACTAAATCGAAAATAACGCATTAAAATCAACTGGGTAAAGTAGAAACGACAATGGCAAGACGCAACATATTTGACAATGTGATGAAGGCAATGGAGCCGCAAGAGGGCGATTCTATCCCGCCTGTTGCCGCTTCTTTTCAGCCAGTGGCAAAATTTGGCGCGGCTAAATCCATTTCCTCTTCCATTGATGAATTGGCCCGCCAGGCCAACCAGTTGGTGGAAGGTGCGAGCGTTATTGAGATTGATACCGCGTTGATTGATGCCTCGTTTGTTGCCGACCGCATGGACGGTGACGATGAGGCGTTTAACGAGTTGGTTGAGGCCATCCGGTCTCGCGGGCAAGATAGTCCGGTGCTGCTGCGCCCGCACCCCCACAAGGAAGGCCGCTACCAAACGATATTTGGTCATCGCCGGGTCAGGGCACTACGTGCGCTTGAACGCCCGGTGCGGGCCGTTATTCGCACTATGGCGGACATTGAACTGGTACTGGCGCAGGGGCAGGAAAATTCTGTTCGCTCCAACCTTTCTTTTATTGAGCGCGTTTTGTTTGCCCAGCGCTTGCATGACCGCGGATTTGACCGTGATGTGATTTTATCCGCCCTTTCAGTGGATTATCAAACACTATCGAAAATGCTCACCATTCCCAAGGTGATACCAGCGGCGCTGATTGACGCCATTGGGGCCGCCAAATCCATTGGCCGTGATCGCTGGCTGGATTTGCGCAAGCTGTTAGAGCGCCCCGGCCAGACGGCGCTGGCGCTGGAATTTTGCGGCGATCCCTCGCTGCAAGAGGCTGCATCAGACGAGCGGTTTCGTCAGTTGTTTGCGCTGCTGGAAGGCAAGGTGGGTACGGTAAAAAAATCAATCGCGCCGCGTCCGGTAGAAAACTGGACATCGCCCGACAATAATGTTTCCGCCACCATCGTCCGTTCCGGCACTAATCTCACCTTACAGCTGCGCGCCAAAGGCCGCGCAGCCAAAGGGGCAGGGCAGGCTGGGGCAGGGCAGGGCGATTTCGGTAATTATCTCTCACGCCGGTTAAGCGATCTTTATCGCGATTTTCTGGCGGGAGATATTTCAGGTCAATTAGGAGATTAACCCGGCAAAGAAAAAAAGCCCCCGAACGTCACCGTCACGGAAGCCTTCTCTT
>JANPBE010000164.1:0-1306 GCA_031430295.1 Phyllobacterium sp. | reverse complement strand
TGTGCAGCAAACGCTTATCCAAAAAGACGGCGAAGACCGGCCGACCACTGGCGACTGGGTCGCCGTGACACGCGATACCAACAGGCTCGCCGCGCTCTATCCGCGCCAAAGCCTCTTCAAGCGCCGCAGTGCCGGAACAGCGGTGCGGATGCAGCTCATCGCCGCCAATATTGATACAGTTTTTTTCGTCACCTCGGCCAATCAGGATTTCAACGTGCCGCGTATGGAACGCTATTTGGCAATGGCGCATGAGGCGAAAGTGACGCCGGTTGTCATTATTACCAAGACCGATTTATGCGCTGACCCGCAACCTTACTACGATCAGGCCCGTGCCATCCAAAACGGCTTGCTGGTCGAAATGATAAACGCCAAGGACAAGGATATATCCAATAGGCTTGAGGCCTGGCTGGGCAGCGGGCAGACGATTACGATGCTCGGATCATCAGGCGTCGGCAAATCCACCATCATTAACAGTCTGATGGGCGCTGAGGTTCAAGGCACGCAGGCCATCCGCGAGAGCGATGCCCGCGGGCGTCATACAACATCGGGCCGCTCGCTGCACCGTATGCCATCCGGCGCGTGGTTGATGGACACGCCGGGTATGCGCGAACTGCAAATCGTCGATGTGGAAGAGGGCATCGAGGCGGTGTTTGATGATGTTGTGGCGCTCGCCGAAAATTGTAAATTTTCAAACTGCGCCCATGTCAACGAACCGGGATGCGCAGTCTTAGCCGCCGTTAAAGCCGGCACACTAGAGCCGGACCGCGTTGCGCGTTTCAAACTGTTGCAAAAAGAAGAGGCGCAAAACAGCGGCGCATCCCAAGATAAATACCGCGCTGCACGGCAGGCCGTGACTTCAAGCAAGCGGCGCAAATCATAGGACTTGCGTTGCCGGAGACTTAGGTTTCAGTTAGATTCAAAGAACAAGCGTCAGCTTTGGAATTTCCTGCACCCGCACGAAAGCCCGCCGATCCCCATCGGGATCAGCGCAACAAACTCCCAAATTTCGATAAATCGTCAAGACGAATCCTGCCGTTCACCGGCATAAAGCGCCAGCAAATGGCATTCGAGCAGAACTTCGTCGATTTCATCCCTATTGCGCCGACGCGCGGCTGGCGCGGGGCCGGGCCGCATGGGGGAATAGCGGTGCGGGAGGTTTTGAACATAAGCCAAATCGCGCTGTTCGTACCAGCGCATGAGACGTGTTGCCTGCTTCGGCAAATTCTCCAGCGCCTTTTTCAGAGCCAAAATACGCAAGCCCAGCGAGGCAGATGAAATAGGCGTCACCTCGGGTCCATCAGAATAT
>JANPBE010000163.1:0-2110 GCA_031430295.1 Phyllobacterium sp. | reverse complement strand
CAAGGCCGCCTGACGGTAAAGACGAGTTAAGCCGGACGCTATAAACGAAAATAGGCAAAGCTATCTAAGCTTTGCCTATATTTCATAGAATGTGCGGCTGGTATGTTAATTGTTGTGACCATCAGGGCCTCCGCAAACATGATGAAGCGGTCCAGCTTTATTTCAATCAACCCTTGGATTACTGGCTTTCCAAATTGCACCTAATATTGATCTCATTTTTGTAAGATCAATCGGCTTCTGGATCACTTCCGGCTCATGAAGCCCAAGTTTGACGCCGACATCCGCAACAGCCCTGAGCGTGTCGATATCTTGGCCACTAACAATGATGATGTTGCCCTTAAAACCGCTATCGGCCAGTAGCTTTAAAAGATCGTTTGCATCAATGTTTGGCATGTTAACGTCTATAGCCATCACCGATGGATTAAGTTGACGAACAAGCTCAATCACACCCCTTGGATCGGAGGTTGCGAATGCTTCAAATCCGCAACGCTCCGCTATTCGAACAATAAGCTCGGCGGACGACGCATCATCGTCAACTGCCAGCAATGTTAGTGTCATAATATGCCCTTACAAACTCAAATTATGCAGCAACCGCTGTTTGGTGCTGGCCAATTGTAGTCACCGAGCGGTAGGGGCGGAAGTCCGCTTCAGCTAACTGCATAGCTTTTATCATGGCTTTTATCAAAAGGTCAATTTCTTCTTTCTTATGATTTGCCATAACTTGCACACGGAATCGAGCGCCACCTTGTGGCACAGCTGGATATTCGACGAGGTTGGCAATCGCACCAAACTGATTGAGGCGATAAGAGGCAATCCGAGCCTGTCCTTCGGTGCCAACGCGAACCGGTACGATTGGCGATGGATCGCCCAGAGTCTCCAAGCCGACCTTGGTCATTTCTTCGCGCATGTAAAGAATGTTGGCCATAAGCGAGCGGCGGCGATCACGACCTTCTTGCGAGGCAACGATTTCAAATGCAGCCTGAACTGATGCAGCTTGCACAGGGGACAGGGCATTCGAGAATGTCTGTGTGGCGGAGTAATATTTCAAATATTCCTTCTGCGCGCGGTTACGCACAGCGATGAAGCCGCCATTGGAGGCAAACGTCTTCGAAAAGCTGCCGATCACAATGTCAGCGCAGTCCAATGCATTTTGAAGCCCGATATGACCAAGACCATCATCGCCAATGCAGCCAAAATCATGTGCGCAATCAACGAGTAATGTTGCACCATATTCATTGCAAGCCGCCTTGAGGGCATGGATATCTGGCGTGTCGGAGTGCATTGAAAATAAGCTCTCGGTAACAACCAGAATTGCGTTTGTCGCGTCGTTTTGACGGATTTTCTGCAAGCGGCGCTCTAAGCCTTTGACATTCAAGTGGCCGTGGAAATGGATATTTCCCGTTGCAGAACGGGCGCCTTCTTGGAGGCAAGAGTGGGCGAGAACATCCAGAACCACATGGTCGGATGGCCGCACAAAACCTTGCACAGCCGCAAAACCTGCTGACCAGCCGGTAGGGTATAGGACAATTTCTCTGCCACCAACAAACTCGGATATAGTAGATTCCAGTTTCAATGAATTCTTGGTATTGCCTAAAAGAGCTGCAGAACCGGCGCTGTGCACACCATATTCCTTCACAGCCTCGATAGCAGCTTCCTTCACCTTAGGATGGGAGGACAAGCTCAAATAGTCTTGCGATGCAAAATTTACGCCTTCAACAGTTGCGCCAAGATCATCCCGCGCAATACATGTTGTCTTAGGCGCCGTGTCCGTGGACTTCGAATAGGGCCACATATTATGGACGCGTCTTTGGTCTTGCCACTTAAAAAATTCGTCAGCGCGCGCCAGCAAGTCTTTCCCGCCCGGCTCCCTATAGTCTCTCAAGCTGCCGGTCAGTACGCCTTCTGGCAAGTGATTAAGAAAATCAGTTTTCTTGTCGTTTGTTATATTCACGATGACGCCCCTTAACTAGCCACACATTTTTGTGGTTTTCTTGGACCGACAATCGCTCATGTTTGTTTATGTAATGTTGAATATGGAGAGCTGCTCCGACCATTTCTCGTTCTATGAAAAACAGCGTGTTAATTTTGGATCGACAATTTGTTGTATTAG
>JANPBE010000162.1:0-1608 GCA_031430295.1 Phyllobacterium sp. | reverse complement strand
GAACCCACGTGCAGCAAGCCTGAACTGATCAACATCCGTTCCTGCCCGCGCAGACACCATCACATGCATCACATCACGAGCTTTACGCGAATGAAGCTCGCCCCGCCATTCGCGCTGCATGAGATGGTTGGCTTCGCTGTCGTTGGCTATTAACTTGCCACCCTGATCTTGAACTTGGCCACCAAACTCCTCTACAAGCCCGCGCAAACGGCTTGAGCCAAACTCAACACCATTACCATGACCCGTAAATCGAAACTTCGCCGCTATCTCCCTCGCCATCTCGTTTGCCGCGTAAGTCGCGCTGACAAACTCATTGGCTTTCGCATCGCCAGTCAATCGCGAACCATCAGCATGGCGCAGCATGACCAGCCCCTCAACACGAACACGGCCCTCTTCTCCTTCAACAAGGCCGTAGGTAAATTTGCGCCCGCCATAGGCGGCTGTAAGTACGTCGCGAACCTTTTCATGAACATCCGTGGCATCAGGCATTGACACCCCCTTTAAGTCCAGCTCGGCGCGAAACACCCCAATGTCACGGCTGTCAACGCGATCCGACAAAAGATGATCCCACTCCCCGCTAAGTCCCGACAATGACTGCTTACCAACAAGGGTTTTACCCCACTCGTTTTCGAGGGCAAGCTCACCATCTCTCGATATGTAATTCGACAAAGAGCCCATACGCGAAGACCCGCCGTAGGATATCAACTTCACAACACACGGCTGCCCGCCACGCGCCAACCCCACAAATCGCTCCGCCATTGTGCGGGGTGCAATGACAGCCACTGGCCCACTATTTACAACCGAGCCACCAAACCTAGACCCGGGCGATACAGACCCACGCTTGCGACGATGCTCATCAAGCAATGACCCACGCCTCTCTAGCCAACTGCCAGCCGAGACTGACAGCCCAGCATCACGCGCCATGGTCTGCCGCCATTGCGTCACGCGAATCGGATGCAGCGCCAAGTGACAGCCGTCTCAACTCAAACGCCAACCCAGCCAGTACATCGCGCAACTCTCTCAATCTCTCGTCGAGCCCCACAGGTAAATCCGCCCCACCCGTATTTAACCGCATCGCGATTTGGTTGATGTTCGCGCCAACACTTTTTACCTCATCAAGCAGAGCGCCAAACAGCAAGCGCTTGTCTCCACTGAGAATGCCACTCCCACCCTCACTCTTTAACGCACCACCACTCAACATTACCGCCTGACGTACAAACTCAGATATGCTTATTCCAGCAGCATCCGCCGCTCGCTCAACCAACACAAAATCATCGGGTGCAAACCGCACAGGAACAATCCGGCTTTTGGAAACAGTGCGGGATAGTGACAGAGTTGGTACCAAATCGACTTCAACCCCAAGTGACGACAACACTGGCACTGGAACTCCAATCGATAGGGGCCGGAAGGCGCAGATCTACCCACCCCCCTTTCCCCGCTGGAACTATCCCGTTTCGCTGTCAAAACTGCCTCTATAATTCAATCGCCAAACGTGGTGAACGCCTCACCACAAGCCTTGAATTATGTATCAAAAGCACCAAGAATTAAGTAGCAGATACAAGCGAATATCGCAACAAAAGGGCATGTCAGAAACACATGTAATATCGG
>JANPBE010000161.1:0-1433 GCA_031430295.1 Phyllobacterium sp. | reverse complement strand
CCGCCGCAGCGGCGCTGCATGTTGCCCGTACAATCGCCCGTCGCGCGGAGCGATTGGTCGTGGAACTCGCCGAGTTTTCGGGCGAGGAAGTCAATCCGGAAGCACTGAAATATCTAAATCGCTTATCAGACTTTCTCTTCGTCGCCTCCCGCGCCGTCAATGACAATGGCGCAAAGGACGTGCTATGGGTTCCCGGCGCAAACAGGTAATCAGGGCAATATAGATGTTCATTCCGCTGTATGATTCAAACCGGTTGCGCTACATTAAGCACCAATATGTCACTTACGGGTTGATCCTTATAAACATCATCGTATTTTTGTTCACATCAATCGGCGTCTCCGAAGATGTGGCCAATGCGGACATATTGGGCATGGGCTATATTCCCGCGGTAGCTCACCACACCGCTTACTTGGGCGCTGAAGACTATATGATCCCGCAGAACTGGACATATATCACCTACGCCTTTCTCCATGCCGACATCTACCATCTTGGCGGTAACATGCTGTTTTTGTGGGTCTTTGGCGACAATGTCGAGGATGCCCTTGGTCACTTTCGGTTTCTGTTTTTCTATCTCGCCTGCGCGGTTGCCGGTGCGTTTCTCCACGGTCTTATTATGCCAATCAGCGAACAACCATTGATTGGCGCGTCCGGTGCTATCGCTGGCGTCATCGCTGCCTATCTCATTTTGACACCTCGGGTGAAATTATGGGTGCTGGCATTTATGTGGTTTCCCATGCGCATACCAGCCTATATCCCGCTCATTTTGTGGGTTGGTTTCCAGTTCCTGATGCTTTTTACCCAAACAGAAAATGAAGTATCTTGGCCGTGCCACGTTGGTGGCATTATCACAGGTGCAATTCTCGTCGTTTTGATGCGGCGCAAGGGTGTGCCACTGTTTGACCGCGATCATTCCGATGAAATAGTGGATGCCAGCCCAACCGTCATCGTGGCAGAGCCGCTGCCACCAGAACCGGCTGCGCCTTCCAAATGGGGGCGGCCCGAATAGAATTGGAATAAATATTGACGTAAACGTCAAAATAATTCAAATGGCCCACGACGAACCAGATGGATTAAATTACCGGTCCAACGTTTGCTTTACTCGCGGAAATTTGCTTTCCACACAATGAATTTGGCCATTTATGTCGGCTTTTGGCTATCCAAATAGGACACTAAGTCGTATTCGGCTTCTAAATCGATCAAGAAAGGTTCTCTGCAATGAAAATCATAGTGCCCGTAAAGCGGGTTGTAGATTACAACGTCAAAATCCGCGTCAAGGCCGATGGGTCAGGCGTTGATTTGGCAAATGTCAAAATGTCGATGAACCCCTTTGACGAAATCTCCATCGAAGAGGCCATCCGCCTCAAAGAAGCTGGCAAGGCGAGCGAAATTATCGCCGTGTCCGTCGGCCCGCAGCAGGCGCAAGAAACCATCCG
>JANPBE010000160.1:0-2033 GCA_031430295.1 Phyllobacterium sp. | reverse complement strand
TTGCAGTTATTCTTCTTTTTTCTATCGGCCTCTTTATCGTCCTTTTTTCAAGCGCTGATAGATCTAAGCTGTTGGATCGCAATGTGTTTTTACGTAGCGCCAGCGTGACAATTATCATATGCGCCTACACTTTGTGCGACGCGCTCGCAGTGCGCACGATTGGAAATCCAATCGGTTATACGATATTTCTCTATGCCAGCAGCGGCACAGTTGTGTTTATCTACGCATTAGTTTTTCACAAAAAACGCCTTACAAAAGCATTTACCAACAACCATTATTTGGGCCTTCTTTGGGGTAGTATTTCTCTCGTAAATTATTGCGGCGAGCTTTGGGCTATGACGCGCGCGCCCGTAGCGCTTGTCGCTGCGCTTCGCGAAACCAGCATTTTGTTTGCAATCGTAATCGCGATTGTGTGGTTGCGCGAACCCGTAAGGCCCGGGCGCATCGCTGGTGCAGGCGTCGTTGCCTTTGGTCTTGTTCTCATGAGGCTAACCTAACATGCGCGCGAACTATTGGCGGGTGGATAGCGTAAAATTTTCCGTAAACACATGCCCGAAAACCGGTGCATTCATCGCTGTCCCCGCACCGGACGTTAGGACGATGGCACGCCTAAACCGGCACAAGCGCAAGGCAAAGTGTCAAAAATCAGATCAAAAACGGGCGGATGACAGCGGAAATTGCCGAGTTGCAAAATAGCGCTACGGACGTAGCAATCCCATGTCCTTGACCCGCACCTTCAGACTCAGCAAATCCCGCCATGCCAATTTCTTCTGCGCTGGCTGGCGCAGCAGATAAGCCGGATGCAGCACTGGCAAAGCGGGAATTGTCCGCCCGTTCGCCATGGTCCATTCGCGCCAGATGCCGCGCATTTTCAAAATACCGTCGGGGCCGGGCAGAAAGCTCTTGGCCGAAACGCCGCCGACAAATACCAAAATATCCGGATTTACCAATTCGATTTGCCGCTCAATAAATGGTCGGCAGATTTCGGTTTCAATCTGGGTCGGCGTGCGGTTGCCGGGCGGTCGCCAATAGATCACGTTGGCGATATAGACTTGGCTTCGATCCAGCCCGATAGCACCCAGCATCCGGTCCAGCATTTGCCCGGCTTTGCCGACGAATGGCTTGCCTTCCAAATCTTCATCCTTACCCGGCGCTTCACCCACCAGCATAATTTTTGCCAGCGGATTACCATCGGCAAAAACTAAGTTTTTGGCCGTGAATTTCAGGCTGCACCCATCAAATGCCAGCAACTTGTCACGCAAAGCCTCTAGCGTCGGCGCAAGCCGCGCATCGTCCCTTGCACGTGCGGCTGTCGCTTCATCGGGAACCGCTGTGCTTGAAGTGGCCACCATCGGGCGTGGGCGCGGCACATCTGCCACCTGGCCCAAAACTGGCGCAACAAATCCATCAGCAGGTGCAACAATCGGCGGCGCGACAAACCGATCGTGCGGCTCCTCATCCAGCGCAAAGTCCAGCCCTGCGCTTTGGTAAAAGCGCAGAATATCGGCAATGTCTGTGCGGGTGAGGGCGGCGTCCATGCATCATCTTAGCAACCATGCGCCACACCCGCAAACCCAAACTCCGGTCACACACAGCATAACTTCAAATATTGACGTTTACGTCAAATGCCAGTAACTTTGCTTTCGGGTTAGAGAATGTCGCATTCTATATTGCCGCCACTTGCGTTAGAGGTTAGCCATAGATGCAATAATGGTTTTTCGGATGGCACTTCCATCCGCTTGGGAGATACAAATGGCCGAGGCACTTCCGGAACGTGAGAGCATGGAATTTGACGTGGTGATCGTGGGAGCAGGCCCCGCCGGTCTTGCCGCTGCCATTCGCCTAAAGCAAATCAGTCCGGAGCTTTCGGTCGTCGTCTTGGAAAAAGGCGCGGAAGCGGGTGCACATATTCTTTCCGGCGCGGTTGTTGATCCGATTGGTATTGATCGCCTGTTGCCTGGCTGGCGCGATGAGGCGGATCATCCGTTCAAGACCGAAGTGAAAAAGGACGTATTCATGGCGCTTGGGCCTGC
>JANPBE010000159.1:0-3849 GCA_031430295.1 Phyllobacterium sp. | reverse complement strand
TTTAGCAAAAGTGGACTTGCCGTTACCGTTCGAACCAAGCAAGGCGATGCGGTCATCATGGTCAATGCGCAGGTCCAGCTTCTTCAAAATCGGATGGGCCTTGTCGTAGCCAGTCGAAATATCATACATCGCAATAATAGGCGAGGCGGCCTCTTTGAGCGGCTCCGGAAAGCGGAAAGGCGTCGCGCTGGTTTCCGTCAGCATCGCAATTGGCTGCAATTTTTCGAGCGCTTTGATACGCGATTGAGCCTGGCGAGCCTTAGACGCCTTGGCTTTAAACCGCGCCACGAACGCTTCCATATGCTTACGATGCGCATCTTGCTTCACAACAGATTTGTTATGCAGCATCATATTTTCAGCGCGTTGCCGCTCAAATTGGTCGTAACCACCCTTGTACAAGGTTAGTTTTTGATTTTCCAAATGAACAATAGAATTGACGGCTTTGTTCAAAAGGTCACGATCATGGCTAATCATCAAAACTGTGTGTGGATATTTTGCCACATAAGTTTCTAACCAGAGCGTTCCTTCCAAATCGAGATAGTTGGTTGGTTCGTCGAGTAACAATAGATCAGGTTCAGCAAACAACACAGCCGCCAGCGCCACGCGCATACGCCACCCGCCGGAGAAACTGGAGGCCGGACGCAATTGCGCTTCAGCATCAAAACCAAGGCCAGACAGAATAGCTCCCGCGCGGGATTCTGCGGAATAGGCATCAATATCTGACAAGCGAATGTAGATTTCCGAAATGCGATTGGGGTCGCTCGCCGTCTCCGCCTCGGCCATAAGCGCCGAACGCTCGGTGTCCGCCTCCAGCACAATTTCCAAAAGCGACTGCTCAGTGGCCGGCGCTTCCTGCGCCACCTGACCGATTTTCAAACCGCGCGGCAGCGATGTAGAGCCGGTTTCGGAAGCCAAATCGCCAGTAATTGCCTTAAATAGCGTGGTTTTACCCGTACCATTGCGGCCCACAAGCCCGGCATGAGTGCCTTCAGGCAGTGTTAGATTTGCGTGATCGAGCAAAAGTCTGCCCGCGATCCGCAGCGAAAGATCGGTAATTTGTAACATGCGCGGCTTTTGGCTGACAGGAGTACGTTTTGCAAGGGAAACCTCGCTAAAGGACCCAAATCAGGCAAATTGCCTGCCTTCCTCGCTGCGTTGGAAGTAAATCAAATCCAACGCCGGACTTTCCCCACCCAATCCCGTCAGCAGTGCATGGGCCTGTCCGCGATGATGGGTTTGGTGATTAAAGAAGTGCGCAAGTGCAGGGCTAATCCGTTGGCTTATAGTGCGCAGATCCGTCACCGCCGTATAGGTGAAACGCCCCGAAAAGGCTTCGGGCTGTAAATCGGCTATCCAATTGATAATACGCGCATCTTCGGCCTCGCGGGCCACTTTGAGCAGAGAAAAATCATCGTAAAGGATGATATCCAGCCGGTTCGGCGCGTCGCCTTCGCCGGTAAATCGCTTCATCCAAATCCGGTCCGCCACCATAATATGATTGAGCGTACCATGGATGGATTTGAAAAATGCCCCGCGATCCAGCCGGTAATCCTCATCAGCAACTTTTGAAACCGCATCGTACAAATGGCGATTTGCCCACGAATTATACGCAGCAAACATCCGAAAATGATTTTTCATGGCGGGATTCCTCAAATTTTAGCTCGAGTGCTGCCATATACGCGCCGTTCCGTAAAGCATAACTAACTTTGAAGCGACGTTGAAGGGTCGCAACCTCTATGGGGAAAGGTGTGGGACCGTGCGACAGTTACGGCTAGAATCGCGCAGGCCGTAATTATGAATGCCAATCCGAAAAACCAAAGCGCCCGCGTTTTTGCCACGCTTTATACACTCGAATCGACCATACGTGCCCTCGTTTCCAGCATTGTTCCTATCACTGCCTACGAGCTTCTGAAGGACGAGCAAAAGGTCAGCGTGCTCTACACGTGCGTCTCGATTGCCAGCCTGATGGGTACACTACTAGTGCCAATGTTGATTGGGTGGATTGCCCGCAGGCGGGTCTACTCGCTAGGCGTTATCGGCTTTGCGCTCGCCTCATTCGCCTTCGCCACCCATACGCTGGAGGGTCAAGTGGCGGGCATGTTCCTGCGCGTGGTGGCCAATAGCTGCGTTTCCATCGTTTTATCGCTATATATTATGGATAATGTGCCCAAAACGCAGCTCGTCCGCTCAGAATCGCTGCGCATGGCATCCTCAACATTTGCTTGGACATTAGGGCCGATCACGGGAGGCTGGCTTTATGCAAATTATGGTCTATGGGCCGTGCACGGCGTGGCGATTGGCGTCGCGGGGTTACTGTTTTGCCTGTTCTGGTATTTTCGGCTAGGCGACAACGCCTCAATTAAACCAGCAAAGCAGCCGCCGGTAAACCCGCTGAAGAATTTCGTGCGATTTTTCCGGCAACCAAGATTACGTTTGGCCTGGCTAATCGCCTTTGCCCGCTCATCATTTTGGACAACATATTTCGTCTATGGCCCAATTTTGATGGTGGCAACAGGGCAGGGCAAGCTGGCAGGCGGTCTGTTCCTATCTATTGGAAATATAATGCTTTTTTCCACAATTCTATGGGCCAAAGTGGCAAACCGTATCGGTCTGCGCTGCGCTATCACCGTTTGTTTTGTCGGCCTTACAGGCTTCCTCATCGCAGCTGGAACCACCGGCGATAAATACCCGCTGGTAACAGCACTATTCCTCATTTTAGGTACAGTTTTTGGCTCGGCACTAGACGGCATGGGTTCCACGCCGTACCTGCGCGCCGTCAAAACGCGTGAGCGTCCCGCTATGACATCAGTCTACCGAACCTTTTTGGACTTTTCAGACCTGCTGCCATCGCTGGTCTACGCCATTGTCCTGACGTTCTTCAGCTTTGGCAGCATTTTCTATGCGCTATCATGCCTAACGGGCGCTGCAGCCATCATTGTTTGGCGTTACCTACCTAAAGCAATGTAATAATTACTCAGCCTCGGCCTTCAAGCGGAAACGATAAAGTCCGCGCACGGCGTCCAACTCAACCACTTCATTGTTGCGCCAGATTTCGACCAGACCTAATCGCGCTTGGCGGATCACGCCCATCTTGACCGACTTCATGATAAGGCGCCATTCCTTCTCATTTTTGCCAACAATAGCCACCGCCACTTCCATCGGCGCAATGAGTTTGCCGACGCCTGCCTTGTGCGCCAGTTTCAAAATGGTCTCGTCAATGAGGTCTTCACTCACCATGGTATTGGTCTCCAAGTAACGCGCTGCGGGCACGCGAGAAAAACTGCCGCCGCACAAGCACAGTCGAAATAAACAGAGTTGAGGCCATAAACACATATGGTCCCGCAAACCAGCCCATAAAGCCGATTGAGAAGAAAATAGCCCGCAAACCGGCATTATAATGTCGCCCTGCAAGGTGATTGAACCTTAGCGCCTTGGTCGCAGCGTGTTTGGCCTCTTCGCTGGGCGGTTGTCCGTCCGCAACGAAAGGCACAGCACCAACCAAAATAGAGCAGTAGTTTTGCAAACGGTATGACCAGCCGAATTTGAAAAAAGCAAAAGCATAAATCAATAAAAGCAACAGGCATTTGGCCTCGAACATTGGACGCGACGAAGGAAGCGAGACGGGCAGGTGGCTGAAAACTGCCAGCACTTGGTCTGAAGCATTCATCAGCGCAAAGCATCCGCCGATAGCAAAAACGGAAGTTGACGCGAAGAACGCCGTGCCTTGCTGCAAGCCCGATATGATCGAAGTGTCGATGACCCTCAACTCACGGCTCGTCATAACACTCATCCAGCGGGCGCGCTCATGGTTCATCAGGCTGTTTAACGATGGGCGCGAGGTCAATTGAC
>JANPBE010000158.1:0-2235 GCA_031430295.1 Phyllobacterium sp. | reverse complement strand
TTTTCCAAAATGCGGATGAACCCGATTTCGCGCTTGGTAACGTGGCCGCCCTTGCACAGGGTCGGAATGAGCCAGCGGGGTTCAACATTGTGCTTGCGGCCCTGCGGAATGCGGAACCACACGCCATCGTCAAAACGCTCGGCATCCTTCTCGCCCGTCGGGGCCATAACAGTCTGCGTGATGTTGCTTTCGGAAAGCTCTTCAGCCACAGGACGCTTGCTCTGTACCAACCGCGCATAGGCCAGCGCCATGGCTTCCGCGCCATATTTCGCCAGCAAATCCGCACCCAACTGCTTGTCCTCGTCGCTAGCGTAGGCGTTCACGTCAACGCTATCAATCATGCGCTCACGTTCTTTTTCAGCAATATCGGCAACGCTCGGCGCGCGCACCATGACTGCCTGTACCTTGGCCAAATTGAGCAAACGTTCAGCAGAACGACGGCGATGCAGCGGCGAAATGAGAATACAAACGCCCTTGCGGCCCGCACGACCGGTACGGCCCGAACGATGCAACAGCGTATCTGGATTGGTCGGCAAATCAGCATGGATAACCAAATCAAGGTTCGGCAAATCAATACCGCGCGCGGCGACGTCAGTGGCCACACAAACGCGGGCGCGGCCATCACGCATGGCTTGCAGCGCGTTCGTGCGCTCCGGCTGCGAAAGTTCGCCAGACAGCGACACCACGCCAAATCCACGATTGCCGAGGCGCGAGGCGAGGTGTTTAACGCCCTCGCGTGTCGCGCAGAAAACCATCGTGCTTGGCGCATCAAAATACAAAAGCGCATTGATAATCGCATTTTCGCGCTCATGCGGCGAAACCGGCATCACGCGGTATTCAATATCCGAATGCTGGCGCTTGTCCGAAACAGTGGCGATGCGCTTGGCGTCATTTTGGAATTTTTGGGCAAGCTTGGCAATTTGCGCAGGCACCGTTGCCGAGAACATCAACGTCCGGCGCTCTTTGGGCGCAGCATCCAGAATAAATTCGAGATCTTCACGAAAGCCCAAATCCAGCATTTCGTCGGCCTCATCCAACACAACGGCCTTCAGCGCCTCAAGATCAAGCGAACCACGGGTGATATGGTCGCGCAAGCGGCCAGGCGTGCCAACAACAATATGCGCGCCCTGTTGCAGCGCGCGCACTTCCTTGCGCATTTCCATGCCGCCAACACACGTCGCCATTTTCGCGCCTGCACCGGCATAAAGCCATTCTAACTCGCGGGAAACCTGAAGCGCCAGTTCGCGCGTTGGCGCAACAATCAGCGCCATTGGCTGCAACGCCATGCCAAGCCGTTCTTTGCCCTGCAACAGGCTTTCAGCAATGGCCATGCCAAACGCCACGGTCTTGCCGGAGCCGGTCTGCGCCGAAACCAGCAAATCCGCTGTGCTGGCGTCTGGTTCCAGCATTGCGCTTTGAACGGGGGTTAACTCTTCGTAGCCTTTTTCCACCAATGCACGGAAAAGTGCTGGCGCGATTGTTTCTGGCAAAGCCATGAATTTACTTCCTAAATTGCATCCAAAGCATTGTGGCTTTTGGATAAAGCGAGCCGCAGGACAGCCATTATTGGCTAGTCGTCCTCGTTCATCGCATTGTTATTGCTGTATAATTTGCCAATCATATCTTTGGGACTAAGCCACTATACAGCAAGGCAATTCAACAAGCATATGCCGCCTTCTATAGCGCTAAGTCCGGCAAAGCAACCTCACAGCCACGCATGGCTCATGTGCGTTCATAGTCTTCGTAACAAAAATGGTGCGGACGGCGGGAATCGAACCCGCACGATCGTAAGATCGAGGGATTTTAAGTCCCTTGCGTCTACCAGTTCCGCCACGACCGCATTGTTTGCCTGACTAATGGATGAAGGCGCATGTTGCAAGCCGCGTTGCGATGCAAGATGCAGAAGATTTGCCGAATTTAACCAACCGATGCTTGCCCCGACCCAATAGCGCCCCTATGTCGTGAATTCAGCACAAGGAATTTCCACCATGACCAATACCGTAACCGCCGCCATGCTCGCCATTGGCGATGAGCTTTTGTCAGGCCGCACCAAAGATAAAAACATCGGCCATTTGGCGAGTATATTGACCGCCGTCGGTATTGACTTGAAAGAAGTGCGAATCGTTCCTGACGAGGAAGACGATATTGTCGCCGCGCTGAATGCGCTTCGCTCGCGCTATGATTATGTGTTCACCTCCGGCGGCATTGGCCCCACGCATGATGACATTACAGCGG
>JANPBE010000157.1:0-3615 GCA_031430295.1 Phyllobacterium sp. | reverse complement strand
TGCAAGTCTGATAGTCCACCAGTTCGGGATTAGCAAACGACTTAGCGGCGACGTGCCTTATCCACTTTTTGTGTTTACAGGTTTGGTTGCATGGCAAGCGCTGGTGGATGGATTCCATCACTCATTCTTTATCGCGAGGCGAGCAGCGAGCTATGGGCGTTTCGTACATGTCTCAAGATCCTCAATCGTGGCGGCAGCGGGTATCTACACAGCTTTCTATTCCGCCATTAAGCTACCAATGGCGATTGTCGTCGCTATCTACTATGAACGATTTGAACTGCTGTCCGTAACCAGTATCGTGCAACTGAGTTTAACTTATTCGGCTTTGATCTGCTTTGGCATCGCGGTTGGTCTAATCATCGCACCGTTAAGCTACATTCTATTGGATTTCAGATATTTAGCCGGATACCTCCTGCGGGCGTTAATCCTAACGGTCCCGGTATTTTTCGTAGTTCCACCGGGATTATTCGGCTCGCTAATGCAGATGAACCCACTCGCGATACTTGTCGACGGCAGCAGAACGGCCATTATCGGCACATCTGACTGGAACACGCTGCTCGGCGTTGTACCATCAGTAGCTGTAATATTGCTTTTTCTTCTGGTAGCAATGCAAGCCTATCGCTTTATCCTACGGCGCGCCGTGGTCTTAATGTAAAATAAAATCTCTATGATATGAAAAGCGTGAGATGAGATTTTGCCTTTGCGATCTAGTAGCGACTTGGTGACACAATATAAGCACAACCTCACTTGATGATTATTGAGCTATCATGTGATACATCGCGAGACCTCCAGCCCGTTTATTTAAGTATCTCTCTCCTGGTCTTGTAGTTGATATTGATTTCGTTCCCACTTTAATACCATTCACAACTGGAAACTCTAATTCGGAGTGATCTAATTTTCGGTGTAAAGGTCAATCTTAAATAGAGCGGGAACGCATTCGGACTTGTTTGAATAGGCTATCCATTCCAACTTCCCGGCAGCACATACTTATCCGCCAAATCCAGCATCGCCTTCACCACTTTCGGCAGCGGGTCGCGGTCGTGCGCGACTAACCCAACAGAATGCTCCACCATCGGCAAAACCAGCGGAATGGCACGGATGCGGCCCGTGTCGCCCATCAAGCCGATGAAAATCTCCGGTAGCACGCTGGCAAGGCCTGCCATTTCCACATGCGTATAAAGATTGACGATGGAGTTGCTTTCCAGCTCCGGCTCCACCTGCGCGCCCGCTTTGCGAAACGCGGCGTCAATAATGCGCCTGTTCTGCATGTTGGGCGTCAGTAGCGAAACCGGATGCCGCGCGGCCTCCGCCCACTCTATCTCTGCGCGATCCGCCAGCGGATGGTCATCGCGCACAAACAGGCGGTATCGCTCCATATAAAGCGGCTTGGAAACGGCCAGATCAATCGGCTCATTGTCCAAATAGGTCACGCCCACATCAATGGTAAAATCTTCCAAACTGCGGCGGATTTCCTCTGAACTCATAGAAAGCACGGTGAAGGAAAGTTTAGGGAATTTCAGCCGCATCGCATTCGTCAGCGGCGCCAACGTCGGCAGGGCGGAGGGAATCGCGCCAAATGTCAGCCGCCCCAGAGGTGCACCCGCAGCCTCCGCAATATCCGCGCGCAGCCCGTCCACGTCTTCCAAAATAGTCTGCGCCCATTTCAAAATGCGTGTGCCCTCAGCCGTCAGCCCCAGATAGCGATTGCCGCGAATAACAATCGGCACGCCCAGTTCCTGCTCCAACTGCTGAATCCGCCCCGACAAAGTCGGCTGCGTAACCCCGCAAGCGTCTGCTGCGCGTGTAAAGTGTTTTTCTCGAGCGAGAGCGACAAGGTATGAGAGTTGGCGAATGTCCATGGGTTAAAGCGGCCGAATGTCAATTTTCATATTCAGAGCCTTTATCACGCCCATTAGTGTCGATAGGCGTGGATCGCCATCTTGACTGAGGGCCTTGTAAAGCGCCTCGCGGGTCACGCCAGCATCCTTGGCGACTTGGCTCATGCCGCGGGCGCGGGCGACAACACCAAGTGCGTGAGCAATGTATGAAGAATCCCCAGATTCCGCGGCGTCTTCCAGAAACGCCGCCTGCGATTGCTCATCATCAAGATACTTCGCGGCATCAAAGCGGGTTGGTTTGTCCTGCATAAAATCCTCAATTCATTGGATTGCCAAATTGAAGATAAAACTCATCTGCAATTCGCTTTGCACGTTGAATATCTCGTGTTTGGCTGTCCTTATCGCCGCCAATTAAGAGTAAAATGACAACCGATCCGCGCTGCTGAAAATAGATCCGATAACCCAGACCAAAGCCCAAACGTATTTCGCTGATCCCGCTTCCAACTGATTTGACGTCACCAAACTGGCCAAAAGACAGCCGCTCAAGCCTGCCAATAATGCGACCCTTGGCCTTATTATCGCGTAGCGTCTCAAACCATGAGACAAATTGCGTGGTTTCAACAAGCTCGAACATGTAATCTATAGTTCACAGTTTCCAGATTGTCAATCACACCATATTTTGCAACCAAATTACAACTCAAAATTAAAAGCCGTTTCAATCTCACCCCTTCGGCCGGAAACTCTTTACCACTGCCTCCCTCGTCTCCACCCTCCCCGCGCCAATCAAATCCAAACAATAAGGCACAGCCGGAAAAACCGCGTCCAAACAGGTCTTAATCGACGAGGGCTTGCCCGGAATATTGATAATCAACGTCTTGCGCCGCGTGCCGGCTGTCTGGCGCGAGAGGATGGCTGTGGGCACTTCGCGCAAACTTACCTGCCGCATCAGCTCGCCAAAGCCCGGTAGTTCTTTGTGCAGCACGGCGGTCATGGCCTCCGGCGTCAAGTCGCGGTCACTCGGCCCTGTGCCACCCGTCGTCAGCACCAAATCGCAACACTCCTCGTCGCATAGCGTAATCAGCGTATCGCGCACGCTTTCCATGCCGTCCGGTATCACCCGCACCACGGGCTGCCACGGCGTGGAGATTGCCTCGCCAAGCCACGCCGCAATGGCTGGACCGCTCTTATCCTCATACTCGCCTTTGGACGCGCGATCTGAAACTGTGACGATGCCGATTTTGACCATGGGAAACTCCTTGTCCCCGTCCTAGCGATTATCCGCAAGCGCAGCAACCACCGCGCATCCATCAAAATCACAGCCAAATTCCATCACCATATTTCACTGGCAAAAGCGCCGCGCCTTTGCTCATATACGGCAAAACAATAAGAGTTAATGATGCTGCCCAACACCTCCAACCTCTTCTACCAAACCCGCCTGCGCCGCCCGATGCTGGACCGCGCGGAGGGTATTTATCTTTGGGATAACACCGGCAAGCGCTATCTCGATGGCTCGTCCGGCGCGATGGTTTCTAACATCGGCCACTCCAATCCCGCCGTGCTGGAAGCCATGCGTCGCCAAATGGAAAAGTCCACTTTCGGCTATCGCCTGCACTTTGAAAACGAACCCGCAGAAACCTTCGCCACGGCAATCGCCAAGCGTATGCCCAAGGGGCTAGACCGCATCTTCTTCGTCTCCGGCGGCTCGGAAGCTGTCGAAAGTGCCATTAAAATCGCGCGGCAATATAAGGTGGCATTAGGCGAGGCCTCGCGCTGGAAA
>JANPBE010000156.1:0-2580 GCA_031430295.1 Phyllobacterium sp. | reverse complement strand
GAACCAAATTTTGTGAACAAGCCGATCACACCTTTAGGCAGCCAAATGGTAGCGCCAATGAAAAGCGCACCAAGCGCAAAGAGCCAGAACTCCGGCAGTATCCCGGTGAACCAACTCTTACCCGCATTGACTAACAAAGCGCCAACAATTGGCCCAATAATTGTGCCCCGCCCGCCAACGGCGGTCCAAATCACGATCTCGATGGAGTTGCCCGGCGCGAATTCGCCCGGATTGATGATGCCGACTTGCGGCACGTAAAGCGCCCCTGCCACACCGGCCATCATCGCCGACACAGTGAAAGCAAACAGCTTCACATTCTCGGGCCGATAACCCAGAAACCGCGTGCGCATTTCCGCATCCCTGACGGCAATGAGCAGCTTGCCATATTTCGATGTGGTTATGGCAAAAGTAATTACAACGCCTAGCGCCAACGCTAAAGCACTTGCGGCGAAGAGAACAGCACGGGTGGTGCTGGCCTGAATATCAAAGCCCAGAATATCCTTGAAATCCGTCAAACCATTATTACCGCCAAAGCCCATTTCGTTACGGAAAAATGCCAGTAGCAGCGCATAGGTCAGCGCTTGGGTGATGATAGACAGATACACACCTGTCACGCGGCTTCGGAAGGCGAATAGGCCAAACAAAAACGCGATTGTTCCCGGGACCAGAAGCACCATCAGCGCGGCAAACCAGAAGTGATTGAAGCCATACCAAAACCAAGGCAGTTCCTTCCAGTTTAAAAATACCATAAAATCCGGCAACAATGCGTTGCCATAAGACCCGCGCGCGCCGATCTGGCGCATGAGATACATGCCCATCGCATAGCCGCCGAGCGCAAAAAACGCGCCATGGCCAAGCGAGAGAATGCCACAAAAACCCCACACCAAGTCCAGCGACAAGGCCAGAAGCGCGTAGCAAAGATATTTGCCGAGCAGCGCCACGACATAGGCCGGAACATGAAGCGGATTTTCTGGACTCAAAGCTAAGTTAAGCAGCGGCACTAGCACTGCCAGTAGCGCAAGGAAGCCAAGCATAAGCCGGATGCCTAGCGGAGTTGTGCGTGAGAAAAGCCGATAAGAAATCATGCTTCCACCGACCTTCCCTTAAGGGCAAACAGGCCGCGTGGCCGCTTTTGGATGAAGAGAATGATAAGTACTAAGACAAGGATTTTTGCCAGCACGGCACCCGCATAAGGTTCCAAAAATTTGCTGGCAACGCCCAGCGAAAGTGCGCCAACGAGTGTGCCCCACAAATTGCCAACGCCGCCAAAGACGACCACCATGAAGCTATCAATAATATAGCCCTGCCCCAAATCTGGCGACACATTGTCTATCTGGCTAAGCGCAACACCTGCGATGCCCGCGATGCCGGAGCCGAGCGCAAATGTGAATGCATCCACCCATGGGGTTCGAATACCCATGGACGCTGCCATGCGACGGTTTTGCGTGACAGCGCGCATTTGCAGGCCAAAGGCGGTGCGCTTCAAAACTACCAGCAATGTAAAGAATATAGTCAGGGCGAAAATCAATATCCAAAAGCGGTTCCATGTGATGTCGATCTGGCCAAGTTTAAAGCTATCAGACATCCAGCCCGGATTAGAAACTTCGCGGTTTGTCGCACCGAATATACTGCGCACCGTTTGCTGCAATACCAACGAGACACCCCATGTGGCCAGCAGCGTTTCAAGCGGACGGCCATAGAGCAAACGAATGACGCCGCGCTCGATGATTAGCCCGGCTAACCCCGCAACAAGAAAGGCCAGCGGTAGCGCAAAGGCGAGGGACCATTCGATAAGTCCCGGCGCATGGGCAATGAGAAACTGCTGCACGACAAATGTGGTGTAAGCGCCAAGCATCACCATTTCGCCATGGGCCATGTTGATAACACCCATAACGCCAAAGGTGATTGCCAAACCAATTGCCGCCAGCAACAAGACTGAACCCAGCGAGATGCCATACCAAATATTTTGCCCCGCATCCCAAAACTGTAAACGGTTATTGATGCCGGCAACAGAATTGGTGAGAAGCGTGGCCGCCTCACCCTCAAGGCTCGCGCCGTTCAACGCCTTTAGCGCCTCGCGGTCGCCGCGCGCTGCAATCGTGGTAATTGCCTCTTTCAGCGCCACCTGATCTTTTGAGGTTTTGAGAATAATAACGGCATGGGCCTCGGCCATACGCGTTTTAACTTCGGTATCGGTTTCAGAATTCATTGCCGTCTCGAGCGCAGCAAGCTGGCTGTCGTCGGCACTGGCAAAAATGGTTTCAACGGCAGACAGCCGAACCGATTTGTCTTTCGACATCAACGTCATGCCAGACAGAGCAGTGGCGATCTTGCGGCGGATGGAGTTTTTGATTTTAAGTTTTTCGATTGTCGACGTGCCAACATCTCCGGCAGCCTCTCCCGTCACCGGGTCCATTAACTTCGTGTCAGTCGCGTCTATAACGAAAATTTTGCCATCGTCTTTGCGCAGCACCAACTTGCCATCTGACAGCGCGTTCAGGACTGTTGCGGCCAGTGGATCACCCGTCGCTTGCAGCGCGTCAATCGCCGCGTCAATGGCTTGATAGCCCTCGCCCTGAG